>JACOYJ010000041.1 GCA_016181885.1 Candidatus Pacearchaeota archaeon
TATAACGCTTCACAATGGCCGAGCAGAAAAGAAGTTGCTTGAGGGAATCTTAAACCCGTAGGTTTAACGGGATTAAAACTTCTCTCGGAGGCAAAAAAAAGAAGTTGCTTGAGGGAATCTTAAAACCGTAGGATTTAAAATGGATAATCGCGCTTATTTTTTGATCAGACCAAGATCAAAACAGCTAAATAGAAAAATAAAAGTATCAGATTCAGAGAGATTTGTTGTGCTTGTAAATGAAGGAAATATCGAAACTATTTGTGGGGGTTTATCTTTGGAAGATTTGGGAGTTAGGTTAAGTTCTCAGGGAATTTTAAGTTATAACTCTAAAGATTTTATTGTGGAAAGGATTCCCGGTATAGAAGCCAACAGATTAACTGCCGAATATAAAAATAAATTAACTAATTTAGGGGATAAATAAAATGGAGCTCGTTGCATTGTTATCTTCAGGAAAAGGAACTTGGGCGCAGGTTTCTGGGCTAATGAAATTCGGAGAATGGGAAAAAATTATTATCATCGGAGACGAATTTGCAAAACAATTTACTCATGAAAAGCCTTTCGAATTCATAAAGGTAGATTTAAGCCAGAGGATAAAAGAACTTAGGGATGATTTATCAAAAAAACTCCAAGGCAAAATAAAAAGCATGGAAGTCGCCCTTTCAATTGCTTCCGGCGACGGAAAAGAGCACATGGCTTTGGTTTCTGCGTTGATAAATCTTCCAGTTGGAGTGAGGTTTGCCGCGCTAACAAAGGAAGGAGTTATTGATTTGTGAAAATGGAACAAACAAATATAAACTGCTCACAGCTAAAGGAGAAAATTGAAAAATATCTGGAATTGGGTTTTGATATAAGTTACACCGGACCAGTATTATCTTCTACGATGGTTGTTAAAACTCCTTCCGGAAGGCAGTTATCTTTATCAGCAATAGAAAGAAATTTACAAGGCCTGGAATTTGGGAACAAGGAGCAAATCGAGTTATTAAAAGCGCTAGATTTTTTTAACCTTTGTGGAGAATATAGAGAGAGTGTACTGGATTTTGTCCGACTTAACAGTAGAATAAGTTAAAAAATAACAACATAAGCCCAGAAAGCCATTATTGCAAATAAAAGAAGAAGGAATAATTTTGTCACTATTGAAAAGCTCTGTTTTGCAAGTTTTTCATTTCCAGTTAAGGCTAAGATTGTGAGATAGAAAAACCTTCCTCCATCAAAGATTCCCATAGGAAGCATGTTGACTAATGCAACACTCACGCTAATTAAGATAAGCCACCATAATAAATTGTATATAAACCATCCAGCCTCGCCGATTTTGGACTCATAATAAACATTTGGTTTTTTGAAAGATGAAATCGCCGCAAAAATTCTGTTCATAATGCTTCCGCCTTCTCTATTTGAAAATCCGACGCCTAGCCAAGCTTTGCCTTCTATGGATGGGTGCTCTGCAAGAGTTATCTCTTTTATCTGCACTTCTTCTTTTACTTTTGTTTTTATTTTGACAGCATCTCCAGGATTATATTTTTCGAGTTCAGAGCTTAATTTGTTTATGCTATTAATTTTTATTTCATTTATTGAAAGTATTGCCCCATTTAGTCCAGCATTTATGGCAGGCGCGCTATTATAGAGCTCAACAAGCTTCATATCTCCAGAAAAGCCCTTAACGCCAACGTAGTTTTTTCCTTCAGCTTTTATATAATTAAAGCTGGCATTTGTCATATAATCTTTAATGTCCTCAATGGTTGGATTTTCAACAGACACATTATTTACCATAGTTATGCTTGCAATAGGGACAACGCTTGTAACGTAGCCATCGAATGAAACTCCGGCTGGAGCAAAAGCAAGCATGAAAAATATGCCTAAAACAATCAAGAAAACTATTGCCGTCACAATATTTGCAAATGTTCCAGCAGCCAGTATCGCTCTTTGGCTAAAGTTGGGTTTTTTGACCATCTTCTTTTCATCTAATTCAACGAATGCTGCTAGGAATACGGGCAGAAAGAAAGGGAAAAACCCAAAGCCAGTTTTTTTTATTCTGACTTTGTTGTATGCTGCGAAAATTCCATGGGCAAATTCATGGCTTATTGCGATAACAGCAAGAATAATTATCCAATAAGTGAAATAGAACGGCGGCAGGAAAGTTACAAATTTGTCAATATAAGGAATCAAAGGCATTATTGGCGGAACTTTAACCTGGCTGACAATGTCCGGCCTTAGCAAGTAAATTTTTATAATGTTATAAGCAAGATAAATCATTCCAATCATCAGAATATATCCCAAAACCACAGAAACATAGCTTAGAATCTTCAGGCTTTTCTTATATTTGTTTCCGACTTTGTGGATGAGCTTTATTCCCCATTCGGCTTTATATAAAAGCAAAAGTCCTTCTTTTTTTATCCTGTGTTTGTTTCTTCTAAGAAAAATCGTTATGAGCAATATAAAAATCCCCAAAAGCGCCAGATCATAAACGACAAAACTCATTTTTTTATTAAGGTTTTTTGATTTATAAACTATCGTGAAGATTTATTTTTTTTATGCCTGGCTAAGTCTGGACGGAATCAGGATTTATTTTTTCCTTATGGGCCTAAAGGCGGTTTTCTTGCACTTTCTGCACTTGACCTTCCCCTTAAGAATTTTTTGCGCCTCAGCTCTGATTTTTGTTTTGCAGTTTTTGCATACAAAAACATTTCTAAACATTCTGTGTTGCGCTTCAGGTATTTTTCCCATTTTGATTTTCAAAAATATCGCTTAAGCATTTTTGTTTTTTTAATTCAGGTATTTTTCCCATTTTTTATTTTAAGTATTTAATGAATTTAATTTTAATGATACTTTTTTGTTAGTTTTTCAGCTTTTATTATAACTGATAACATCCCATTAGTATTCCCCTGTAAACTGAAACTATTTGAGTGTCTATGCAAATATTTTATAATAAATCTTTCTCTTCCAAATCTATTTGTTAATAAACTCATTAATCCCATCTAAAACTTCCTCTTAATTATTTTTCTTCCTTCAATATCCCAATATTCAACATTATCATTTTCATTCAACTGGCTTTTTATATCTTCAGGACAATCAAGTTCAAGGGTTTCAAAGTTCTCAAGATCCATAACGCTGACTTTGTCGTTGCCGACTGAAAGAACTTGCGCTTTATTTTTATTTATCATAGGAACATCAAATCTTTCATGTCCGGGAACAACGAAAACTTTCTTATTTTCAGTGATGATATTGTTTGCCTCTATTCTTACTTTAGCATGCCCGTGTTTTCCAGTCTTGCTGATATCCATTTTCTTAACAGTGTAGACTTCTCCCTCAAGACTAATGTTAGTTCCAACCTTTACTTCAGTAGCATCAATAATCTTTAAAACCATGTTTGTAGGAGAGAAAATACGTTTATAAAGATTTTGAGTGAATTCTATTTCTGATAATTAAAAGAAATTGAATCTTGATTTGAGGTACAAGCATTCCTATTTTGTTCGATTGCAGAATTGTTTTGAGCACTTTCTTTTGCATGATAAGATACCGCAGTATAGATAATAGGAGCTAAGTAAGCTAAAGTAAAGAATCCAACAATAACGCCTCCAGCAATTAACTGATCTAAAAAATTATTTTCTAAGTCTAGTTCGCTCATCTTTTTTATTAATCCCATTATCTTATTTCATCCGCAATCTATTTAAACATTACTGCGCCAAAATTATTAATGACGCTCCAAAAAAATGACTTTATCGAAATAGAATTTACCGGGAAGACAAGAGACGGCGAAGTTTTTGATTCCAATATAAAAGCGGAGTTGGAAAAGCTAAATTCTAAAATAGAGGCCAAACCTCTAGTTTTATCTATTGGCCATAATATGTTTTTAAAAGGCGTCGAAGATTTTTTAATAGGCAAGGAAGGAAAAGACTTTGAAATTCATCTGTCTTCTGAAAACGCCTTTGGAAAGAGGGAATCCTCTTTAATTCAAAGAATGCCGAGCAACATTTTCAAGGAACAGAAGCTTAATCCGTATCCGGGAGCTGTTTTGAATTTTGATGGAAGAATGGGGAAGATTTTAGCTGTTTCTGGAGGAAGGGTCATGGTTGATTTAAACAACCCCCTGGCAGGAAAAGATGTTATCTACAAAATAAAAGTTTTAAGGAAGGTTACGGACAAGAAAGAACAGGCAGACGCATTTATTGATTTTTTATTCAAGAAAAAATTAAGTTTTAAGATAAATGAAAAAAAGATTATTGTTGAAGTTGAAAAGCAAATGTCAAAATTTGTTGAGTTGTTCAAGGATAAATTCAAGGAAATCCTTGGCTTGGAGTTAGAAGTAAGGGAAATTGAAGCTGAGAAAGAAGAGAAAAAATAAGAAAAAAGAGCATAAGAAATAAAAAGATGAATATTGCTGAGAAAGATTTTGAGAAAATTACAAAAAAATTAATTCCTAATTTATTAAATATAAATAATAAAAATTCCCAATTAATAATAACTTTTGCAGGAATTCCGTCTTCAGGAAAAACCACTATTGCCAAGAGACTTGAAAAAAAGTATAAAGCGCTTAGAATTAATGGAGATATCATTTATGATATTGCGGAGGAACTTGGTTTAGCTTTAGATTATTGGGATTTAGAGAGAATTAAGCGAAATTATGTGCTTGCTTTTTTGGAGAGTAATCCATTTAAGAACAAATTAATAATACTTGATAAAGGCATGGATAGAATGTACAAAGATTTTATTAATTTATGCAAACGTAATAAATTGAATTATTTTATAATTAGCCTAAGTTTGTCAAAAAAAGATGCGATTAAAAGATTTAAAAAGAGAAATCCGAAGACATGGAAAACTTGGTTAACAAAATTAGGCAGATGGAGCAAAGAAAACACGCAATTTAAAAGAGACGTTTCTTCTAATATAGTTATTGATGCTAATAAAATAAATTACAAAGAAATTTGTAAAGAAATAAATAAAGAATTGGAGAAAATAAAAAATGAATCTAAAGCAAGAACTTAAAAAATTCCGCAGAGAAGGGAATTTAAATTTGTCATCAGGCGGGAATTCACAAATTTACTTTGATTTAAAGGAGGCTTTCGGCAATCCAGAGATTTTAAACTGCGCTGCAAATAACCTTTATGGTTTAGTTGATAAAAAGCCGGATTTCGTAGCTGCTAGAGGCTTAGGCGGAATAACCCTGGCGACAGCAATTTCACTGAATCATAAAATAAATTTGACAATCGTAAGAGATAAGCATAAGGAGCATGGAACTCGCAAAATCATTGAAGGTTATATTCCAAAGAAAGGAGATTTAGGAATAATTGTTGATGATGTTTTTACAACAGGCCAGAGCATCATTGAAAGCGTTCACGAGGTTTGGAGAGTTGGGGCAAATATTTGTGGAGGATACGTTGTTATAAAGAGGAATCCTCTTGAAATTGGAATTCCAGTCAAATACCTTTTTACTTTGGATGAATTATTATAATTTGTTTTAAGATATAAATCTGTAAAGCAAGCTTGTAATCTTAACATTAAAAATTATTCACTCCTATCATCGTGTATTTATTCTTAATAATTATCGCAAATCTGCGAATGAAATGAGCAGGTAATTATATTTATTATTTGCAGATTATTGAAGGAATTAAACTATGAAATGTTTGGTTATGAACTTGACTTAACATTTCAAGCTACATCTCAATTAAAAATTTGGAGGCTTTAGCCTCTTAATTCTTGAAGAATTTCTTGTCCGTAGTCCGAAGAAATTCTTCTGTTTTATCAATAATC
>JACOYJ010000028.1 GCA_016181885.1 Candidatus Pacearchaeota archaeon
ACTTATATCTATAACGCCCTTAATAGTAACAGAAGTTCCAATAACTGAACCTATAACCTCTTCATCTTGTTCAATTACTTCTTCAGCCACAATAAAAATTCTGTTTCTTCCTGGTTTTATTTCTGCAGGCAATTTTAGAGTTGCGATAAATTCTCCGGACCCCATAATTTTTTCTTTGTCAAAACTAACATACTGGGCAAGATCTCCTTCAGCGTAAATTTTTATTTCTTTATTGGGATTTTCTTCCATAACTCTATAAGTTATAATTTTTTCAAGTCCTGGTGAAAATTCATCTTCAACTATTGCAGGAATTATTCCGAGCGCAGAAACTTGATAAATTGAAAATAAAGTAATTCCAAATATGAAAAAAATTCCAAAAATTCTTTTCCCTCTCTTTTTATCAAGCATATAAAAATAATATAAAACATGTTTTTATAATTAACTAATTAAGGATTAAAGTGTTATCAAATACTTATCGCAAGAATTTTGAGTTCGGGATGCTTTAAAATTTTAGGTTAAGAAATAATGTTTTTTCTTCCAATAGAAGAGACGCGTGCTTTTTTGCTTCCTATTTTCGCTTTTTAGAATTCTTTTTCTTTTTGAATTTCAAGGCTTTAGCAAGTTTGATTAATTTTTTAATCTTAGATTCCTTGCCATTTTTACTAGGGCTTCTTCCTTTACTGCCCTTACTTTTTGATTTCTTCTTCACCATTTTTTTCTTCTTAATTTGATTAGGACTCGGTGAAAAAGTGCCTTAAACACTCATTGAAATCAATCTTAACCTACCAACATGCTTTAAAGGTTATCTTTTTCGTGCCACAAATAAAGCTTAAAAGACACAGGTTTCGTAAGGAGAGTTATAGTCCTTTCTCCCTATTAATAGCTGAATGCCAAACAGAGGCTTTTATGGTCACACTCTTTTCAGAGCAACCGACACTTTTTTATAATTTTATTATTTAAAAAGATTCCTTGTCATTTTAAAATGAAGTTTTAATTTTATAGACATGTTATCAAAGACTTATTAATGACCTATTATGTAATTTAAATATAATTATAGTTCTTTTTTTGTTAAGATTAACTTTTATAATTCATATAATTATATTCAAGTAAGAACAAAAAATAAAAAAGACAATATAATTATTTCAAAATCTTTTTTGTAAGTTTTGGGATGCTGTTCACAAGCACTTTATTTGTGTTGCTAACAGATTCAACAATTGCTTTTTCTAAATCAGTGGTAGTTATAATTCCCTCTTTTGCGAATTTTCCCGCTTCTTTTAAAACTCCCCCTGCTGTTGAGATTAAAAGTTTTCCAGTAAATCCTGCGCCTTTTATAACTTGTTTAACTTTTTTAGTAGGATAAGCAATTACTTTCCCAACTTTTGTTTTAACTTTTAGAGACATTTATTTTTACCCCCTTATAAAACAAAATAGAAAAACTGCTTTAAATATTCTTCTATTGAAAGATATATCGTCAGAGATTAAATATTCTTGGATTTTTATAAGAAAGAAGATTATATTCCAATTTAGGTATTAAGCTTAAATCCATATATTCTAATTCAAATTAACAACTAGAAGATAAAAAAAGAAAAATAATAAAAAATAAAAAAAATTAAATTTACGGTGTAAATACAATTGCTGTTGCAGTAATTGTGCTGCTTTTTGCTCCAGGGTCAGCGTCTTCTGGAATTGTAAGATTTACATCTATTCGCAAAAGGTCGCTTGCATCAGTTTTGTCAAACTTTTTACAAGTAGCTTGCGCTGTTCCAGTTGCCTCAGTGTATGTTCCAAGATTTGTTGAGTTAAGCGGAACTTCACATGAACTTGCTTCAGAATTTGAAACTTTTAATTCATATTTTGGTCCTCCTCCGGCGCTTCCTCCAATAAAAGCAGATGCAACATTTGATGTTGTAAGAGAAAGCGTAACATCAACATTTCCATTATTTTGTAATGTAAGTCCTTGAGATACAGCTGTCCAGTTTCCACCTATAACTGCTCCTTCTGAATTTATGTTTGCCTTTGTTGGTGCTTCATCTACTGCTCCAGAACCCCAGTTAATAGAATCAACTATAAAATCAATTTGCGCTGCGGGTGCCAATTCTAAAGCTGCCGTTGCTGTGTCTGATGCTCGTCCTGTCAATGTTCCAACTTTGTCAATTGTAACAACCAAATTGCCTAAAGCAAGAACTAAAACAACAATTGCAAAAACTAAAAGAGCACTATTGTTTGAACTCATGTGCTTCCTCCATTCTGAGGAGTTTTAGCTATTACAAGGGCTACATTTGCATGATTTACATCGACATAATCTGCAGGATTTCCTGCTTGTTGTTTAGAAAAAACTTTATCTAAATCCAGCCCCAAAGTAATTCCTACGGTGGCGACTGACAACAAAACAACAACTATCAATAAAGCAACAATGACTTTTTCATTGTCCATTTTATTTTTAATATTTAGATTTTTTCCTCTTTCCTCTACTGCTCTTAAATTTCTTTTTCTTTAGCCACCATAAAAACCAAAGCAAATTGGCCAGAACAAGAATTCCGATAACTATTAATAAAAGATTTTTTGTGTTGAGTTTTCCTGCATTATTTGAAATTGTAAAACCCACCCCGCTGAATATCATTGAATTTTTGGAGATGTCAATTTTAAGATTTTTTAGTGAAATTTTTTCATCGTGATTCACTTTCAATTCTGAAGTGTATTGTCCTTGTTCAACTTCTTGAGTGTCCCAATAAACTATAAGTTCTTTATTTGACAATTCAGGGATTTCGTAATCTTCAGATTTTAAATCAACAACTTGCTTTAATTCAGAATCATAAACATTCATCTCGGCATTGGCTCCGCTGATTTTATTTTCTTGTTTATTTTGAACAAGAATTTTTATTCGCGCGACTTGACCAAGCTGAAAATTATCTGTGCTGACTCCTAAAACTTTTATGAATTCTTCGCCAACTTCAAATTCTTTTTCTATTATTAATTTATTTCCATCATAATCAATTTTTGCAATTGCTTTATATCTTCCTGGAGAAAATTCTCCTGAATCTAAAACAGCCTTAAGCTCTTTTCTTTCTCCCGACGAAATTGAAATTTTATTTGTATCCATAACTTTTATTTTTTTATCTCCTTGATAAATTTCAATTATTCCTCCAGCCTGCTCAATATTTTCTTCTCCGCGGCTGATTACTGGAATATAAAACGAAATCAAATTAGTTTCTTCTTTGCCGATTATGTTTAGATTTGCATCAAGATATTTTCCAGGATATTTAACATAAATATAAAGCTGCGTCACAACGCTTAATGCTGTCCTTACTGTTATTTCCTCGCTGTCTAAGTCTTCAGGAAGCTCTATTACAGCAATCCCGAGTTTATGCAGTCCGGGGTCCATTTCAGAAGGCAATTTTAGTTTATAGCTGAAAGATTTTGAATTCTCGTCTGAATTAAAATGCACGACATTGCTGTCTAAAATAATAATTTTCTCATCTTCAATTTCGCTTTGAACTGCAAATGCCACATTCATGTTTTTGTTTTCTGAATTGAGAATATCAAATTTAATTTCTTTTTCCAGTCCTGGAGAAAAATCAATTGTAGTTCTTCCTGGAGTTATTCCTAAAGAACTAATATTTGGAATTACAAATAAAATTATGATTACTAAAAGTATTAAGATTAAAAATTTTATTTTACTTGTGACCTTTAGGTTATTCATTTTTATTCTGCCAGTGTTGAAGTGAATATTATTGTAGATGATTTATTTCCCGCAGTTTCATCCTCGGGAACTCTAACTCTCAAATCTATTCTTGATGTGTCTTTTTCATCTGAAGGATTTAAATTTACAATTGCCATAGTCGTTATAATTGGGGCATTGAACCAGTTAGTCAGTGAATTAAGCCATTCAAAAGCTCCATGTTCTGTTGAATTGCCTATTTTAAGTTGATAATTATTTGTGGGACTTAGAGCAGAATCAAAAAGAGAAGTTACATTAACACTTATGTTTAGAAAGCTGTTTCCGTCATTTTGAATTACTAATGGTCCGGGATTTCCAAGAGTTGTGTTTTTGCTTTCATTGTTTGCGAGCTGTCCAAAATTCACAGAATCATTGATTAAACTAATTGTTAAAAGGGCTTGTATGAATATTCTTCTTTCTTTTGCAAAACTTCCGAAGATTTCTCCATCGTTTGCCCGAACAGTCCAGTTATAATAAAAATTATTGTCTGAAAGAAATTGCAATTTGTTTTGCAATGTATGGTTTGTGTTTATTAATACTTGAATGAATCTATTGTCAGAAGAACATCCGGGATAGCAAGAAATATTCAATTCATATGTTAATCCGTCGTTATCATCGTCGGTTGCATTCCAGAAAAATGTCGGAGTTCTGTTTGTTGTTATATTTCCATCGGCAGGGAAAACAAGATTTACGACGGGCGGGGTGTTAAGTATTGTAAGTTCTGATGAATTTGTAAAGTTGCTGAAAAATTCGCCGTCAAATAATTTCATACCGCATTTCCAAGAATCTCCTTTTGTTGTATTTGCTGAATTTAAAATCGTAGAAAAAAATGTTCCACTGGAAAAACTATTATTATAATCAATTGTTAAGTTAAGTGAATTATTTTTAAACCATTGGATTGTTACATTTAGTTTGTCTCCGGGATTTGGGTCGGAGATTGTTGAAAAACAATTCAAGTTTTGTTTTGTTTTATTTGAGCCGTCTGTTGAATTTATTTTTGTTATTGGGTTTTCTGGTGGTGTGTTTACAGTAGGTGGTTTTATGTAATCAACAGTAAAGTAGCTATAATCCAACAACAAATCATCCTCAGCGCCACCCCCAAGGTCATAACCAATGAACCTGACATAAATGCCGTTATTCAGCTGTGTTGCTGTCGGCAATCCTGTGGTCAAAGTATAACTCTCATCTTTGTCCGTGGTTGAAACAGTATAGTCAGTCACATTGTAGAATGTGCTTGTGCCATTAGGGCTCCAGACAATTCCCGTGTAAGGATCTGCTGTTGTTAGCCGCCAGTTTGTATTATCCTTGTGCCCCCAATAAAATGTCATGCTGTTAATCGTTGCTCCCGACAGTATAATTGGTGTAACATGATAAACCTCATCAGCTGCATAATCGGTTATCCAGAACTCTGTGCCATATTTTGTGATGCCAGCTGGAAAATTAGAGCCAAAAATAGCAGTATCAAATTGGTCTATTAAGGTGCCGGAGCTATTAGTATGATAAACTTCGGCATCAAGTGTATCAACAATCCAGAACTCTGTGCCATCTTTTGTGATGCCGACTGGATAAGTGGAGCCAAAACCAGCCGTATCAAATTGAGAAATTAAGACGCCGGAGCTGGTAATACGATAAATCTCGGCATCTGTATGATCAGAAATCCAGAACTCTGTGCCATTGACTGTTGTGATGCCAAATGCATTATCAGAGCCAAAACCAGCAATATCAAATTGGGAAATTAAGACGCCGGAGCTGGTAACATGATAAACTTCGTCATCAACTGCGTCAGTAATCCAGAACTCTGTGCCATTTACTGTTGTGATGCTTGTTGGAAAATCAGAACCAAAACCGGCAGTATCAAAGGAATCAATTAAAACGCCAGCGCTGGTAACATAATAAACTTCGTCATCTTGATAATCGGTTATCCAGAACTCTGTGCCATTTACTGTTGTGATGCCGAATGGGGTGTCAGAGCCAAAAATAGCAGTATCAAAAGAATTCGGTGAAAAGTATCTTGAATAGCCGACTTGTATCCAGGCGGGATCTGCAGCAACAGACGATTTGCCGGTGATATCATAATCGACATGTTTGGTCACATAAGTTGATTCGCCCGGAGCAAGTTCGTCAACAGCGCTTGGAACCATTCCAGTATCGGCATCATCGTTTGAGAGCGAGCTTGGAAGGATAGCTCCAGTAACTGCATCATGTATATAATCAAATTCTAGGAATTCCTCCCCTAGAATTTTAATATCAAAAGTATCAACAGGCTCTGCAACATTTTTTAAAGTAATATAAATCCATTTTCCGTCAGCAGAATCAATCATTTCTGAAGAACCTAAAGTAGGAGATGTTGTATTAATATTATAAATCTCAAACCATGTATTGATTAGATTACTATTTCTAACAAAAACATCTATTACATTCCCATTGCTTAGATTTTTTTCATAAGTTACTCTTACAAATTCATTAGCATAAATCGGTTCTGACCAATTATTGTCTTGTGCTTTAACTTCATCATAAATATCAGCAATAAATGTATAATTTTCATCCAAGTGCTGGGCAACTGTTATATTTATCTCGCCATAGCCAGGATGATCTTCTGGCGTCAAAGTAAATGTATAATCCTGTCCTGGAGTTAAATCCATTATTTTTTCCCATTCACCGAAACAAATTTGTGAAGTAAAATTCCAGTCTTTACATTTCATTAAAGCATTTCCTTTAGCATTTGCAGTTACAGTTGCATTAGTAAAATTAAAACTGCCGGGGTTTATTGCATAAACTTCAACAAAATTTTCAAATTCAGGAGCATCATCAATTTTTATAAATTGATTTATATTTTCATTAATCTCTTTTTCGTGAATAATAATCTCTTTTATAGGACTTTCAGTTGGAAGAATTTTAATATTATGCTTCCCTTCTTTAACTTTTCCTGAAAGTGATTTTTTATTTGTCAATCCAAAAAAATCTGTTAAGTCTGCTTCAATTATTTCTTTTTTCTCACTATCCACATCAATAAATTCAACAACCACATCAATTGGTTTTCCTGAACTGTCTTCAATGTCTGTTTCAAAGTCAAATTCTTCTTGATATCCAAACTGGATTATTTCCTCTTCGCCATTGTCTGAACTTCCAACATAGAGCCTGAAATATTCCCTGCTCCAATTAGGAACAACTAAACTAACATTTTCATCTTTTCTAAAAATTGTCCGCCTACAGTCAAATGGTATTTATCCTTGGTAAAAGATACGTCTCTCCCTTCTATTTTATGAGGAATTTTATTTAGTTTTTCCTTGTCTCTTTTTTGACCCCCTTAATGGGAATAAGGGGGACAAAAAAGAGACAAGCATACTTTCATGCGGCGAAACATTGAGCACTAGGTCTTTCCTTTGTCACTTAAGTTGACAGCACCTGCTTTTGACAATCTTTTTATAGGGCTCTCTTCATGAATGAAATATTTTTTGGGTATCGGGGGGTTTCATGGTCTTTTACACAGAGTTATTAAACAAACCAGTGATTGACACAGAAGGAAGGACAGCAGGTCATCTCACTGATTTTGTTTTCAAAGATGGGGTTGAATCTGCTCCTATCATACACATTGTTTACTCTGGCAAAGATAAATACAAACGCAGACTTTCCTGGAACTATGTCGAAGGCATTAAACAAAGCGCTTCTGAAAAAAATACTCCTGTTTCTTTTTCCATCATGCTCAATGTTTCTCTCAAAGAACTTGAACCTTCTTTTATTCATGAAAACGATCTGCTTGCAAGCGAACTTCTCGATAAACAGATTATTGATGTCGGCGGCGTCAAAGTTGTTCGCGTCAATGATATTCTCCTCCATAAGATTGAAGATACCTTTTGCATTACCGGCGTTTGCGTGGGCACAACGAGCTTCTTCAGGCGGCTTGGTGTGAAACAACACGGAGTAGGGAAGTTTTTCTATCGCTTTACCTCAGAAAAAATTATTCCCTGGAAATCTGTTGAACCACGAGAGCCCCG
>JACOYJ010000029.1 GCA_016181885.1 Candidatus Pacearchaeota archaeon
AATGATTCTTTCTCTTATTCTTTTAGATTTTATTATATTAAGATACTGCTCAAGATAAATTGGCTCAACCTCTTTTGTAAGAACTTCTTCATCAATCCCCATTAACAAAAGCTCATCATTTTTCTTAACAGAAGAAATTATGTCCTTAAGAATATCCCTATAAACTCTCATGCCTTTGTACATCTCAGAGCCAACATTTTCTTTATTAGGCTTAGTAATTTCCTTCAAATTAGGAACAATCTTCTTAAAATTATCTAGTTTCAGCCTTAATAGCTCAAGCAGATTATTAGGAGAAACTGCGTTGAAAACCTTTTTATTTTGCTTAACAGACAAGTTTACAACCCCTTTTTCCTGCATTCTATCTAAGGCATCATAAACATATCCCCTATGGAGGCTTAATTTTTGTGATATTTCGGAAGGATTCATCTCGCCGTCTTTCAATAAAATTAAGTATATCTTTGTTTCATTATCAGTCAATCCAAGATCTTTAATTTGTTCTTCATACATGAAAAAACCAATATTTTATACCTTATAAATATGTCGTTCTTTAAAGTGCGACACAGATTTAAGTAATTCTATGTCTAAGATAAACTATAACAAAAAGATGCTTAGCATCTTTTCAAAAATAAATCAAGGAGAAAAACAAAATGAAAAACATATATCCAACAGCAAAGAGAATGGCAAAAAATATTGCTTTAGCTGGATTAGCGGCTTTGGCACTTGGTGGCTGTAGCAATAAATTTGATAGTGCCATTGAGATGCAAAAACAAAGGGAATTTGCTAAACGTTACACTAGCCAATGTATGCAAGATATGGACTTTAGGCAGTATGCACAAAGAAATGGAGCAAGAGTAGCAACCAAGGACTATGGAAATGAATCAGTTGTAAAGATTGATGCTAATGGAAATGGGTTTTATGAAAAAACTCTAACTTTTGACTTTGGGCAAAAACCAAGAATCGAAGTTGACTCTGGTGACGGCGCAGTATTTGGATTTCCACAATAGCTTCAAATTTCCATAAAAACCCAAGCAAACCTCAACAAAGTTGAGGCGTTTTGTAAAGCAAAACGTCTTGGGTTTTTTCTCTTTCTAAACCACCCAAAACCCACAAATATTTATAAATTATCCTCTTATCTTTATTATATGAAAAAAGCAGGTTTATTTATCACTTGCATTCTCTTTGTTTCCTTTGCATCAGCAGAAATAATAATAACGAAACAGCCAACAGGAACATATAATCTCGGAGAAAGCATTCAGATTCCAGTAACATTAAAGTCTTTAACTAATTTTTACGGAAGTTTTAACCTAAATCTTATCTGTAACGGACAGGAAGCCAATTTTTATAAAAATGGGGTAAACTTAATTGCTGGAGAAGAGAAAAAAATCGACGCCTCCCTTATTTTGACTAAGGACGCTATGGGGGGAATAAAAGGCAACTGCAAAATAAAGGCGATGCTGGGAGTTGAGTATGCATTAACCAGTGATTTTATAATTTCTGATAAAGTGAATGTTGCTTCAGCGATTCAAGCCTCTGAATTAAATCCGGGAGACGAAATATCTGTAAGGGGAAATGCGATCAAAGAAAGTGGAAAATCCGTCGATGGTTTTATCAGATTGGAAATTTTTCCAGAGGGCGTGGCCAGCGATTCTGCTTACATAAGCCAGCTTGGAACAATAAACAAAGGCTCGTTCTCAATAATTGCAAAAACCCCGCAAGACATGAAGGCGGGGAAATATATTGTAAAGATGACTGCTTACGAAAGAACTGCTTTAGAAGAAATAACTAATGAGGGATTTTCGACCAATACTTTAACAATAAAACAAAAACCCACGAATATCGAGATTTTAATGGATGATAATTCCATAAATCCCGGAACATTCATTAGAGTGAGAGCAATTTTGCATGATCAAACAGGGGGGAGCATCTCCTCTCCTGCGACAATATTGATAAAAGATTCTGAAAATAAATTAAAGAACAAAATAGAAATTACTGCTGGAGAATATTTTGAGATTCCTATTTCCGCAAGCGAGCCTCCAGTAAGCCTTCATATGACTGTGACATCAGAGGGGCTTTCAGCAGAACGGCAATTCTCAATAATTGAAAAAGAAGATATAAGCATCAGCGTAGCAAACGGAGTTCTTTCTATAATCAATGTTGGGAATGTTCCCTACTGTGGAAAAACAGCTCTGATAAAAATAGGTGAAGAAAAAATGAGCATTCCCATCTGCTTAGAAGTTGGAGACGAACAAAGATATGCGCTGAGCGCTCCCGATGGAGAATATGAAGTTGAAATAATTACTGAAGGCGACAATACTCTAAAGGAAACTGTTGCGTTGACCGGAAAAGCAATAGATATCCAGGAAATTTCTGGAGGAGTTTCAGCTCTTTCAAGACATCCTTTTATATGGATTTTCGTTATTGGGATTCTTGGATTTTTAGCTATGACTATTTATAGAAAGGGTTACAAAAGAAGCTTTGTTGGAACAACTAAAGTCCATCACAAAGCTAAGGTGCACCACATCCAAGAATCCGAGAAAAAAGAAACAGGGAAAAAACCTGAAAATAAATTTCCCTTGCTTGTCGAGCCTTCTGTGGAAATAGATAGAAGCAGCAAGGCAGAGATGTCGCTTTCAATAACTGGAGAGAAGCAAAATGTTCCTGTAATAACTCTGCAAATAAAAAATCTAGGGGAAATAGAATCTCAAAAAGGCAGCGGCAAAGAGACAATACAGCATATAATCGGCACTGTTGAAGATAATAAAGGATTGATTTATGAAAACCAAAGCAACCTGCTCTTTATATTTGCTCCCGCAATAACAAAAACATTCAAGAATGAAATGAATGCTATTGCAACAGCGCAAAAAATAAAGTCGATGGTGGAAAACCATAATAGGATGTTCAGGCAAAAGATAAATGTCGGAATTTCAATCAACTATGGAACCATAGTCGGAAAACAGGAGTCTGAAAGCTTTAAATTCATGAGCATGGGAACGTTAATTACTATTGGGAAAAAACTTGCCTCGCAATCCAAAGGAGAAATTTTAATTTCGGAAAAATTGCGGGAAATTCTTCCCCAAAATGTAAAAACAAAAAAACAAGTTTCAGATAATATGTCTTACTATCGGCTTCAAGAAGTAAAAGATACAGAAGAACATCAGAAATTTATCAGGAGATTTTTGGATAATAATCGGGATTAATACAGCTCAGGATTTTCTATTCCTATCAGCGCCATTCTTATCGCCTGTTTTATGTAATCTTTTCTTGTAACTCTGCCTTTCGTGAGCAAACCAACAAATCCGCCATCAGTATAACCTATTCTTGAGTGAGAAGTAATTCCAGAAACTTTAACAGCCTCATCTAATTCAAGTCCTTCATTTCTTATCATGTCCGAAACTTTTTGTGGAACTTGAAAGCCAGATGATAATCCTAAAAAATACTTTTTTCCATCATAAACAACGCAGGCAGTAAGATTAGAATAATCTTCTCCAATTGCAGTAATGTCTACTAATCCTCCTTCAATTCCAAAACTATAAGCACAATTTGTAAAGGCCCTAACAGCCCGAGTATAGGCTCCTTCGATTGTTTCATCAAATGATTTTGGCTGTCTGGAAATACCAGAAGAAACTTCAAATGCATTGACTAAAGCGTTAGCCAGAATAGGATATTCTTTAATAACTTCTTCCAAGGCTTTTATCTTTACAGGATTTTTTGAGCCCAGATTTATTATCATGAAACTCTCTAAAAGATTTAGTTAATAAAGTTATCGAATTTGCTAAATGATTTTTATTTTTTAATTAATAATAACTCAGACATGCTTAGATTACATTAACCTGGCCTTAAAATTTAATTTTATGTTAATCTGTATTCGTCAGGATTGGCTTATATTATCTCGGCTTATTTGTTCAAACCTCTTAAAAATATTTATTTTCATATCGACTCTATCAAACCACCCACCAAAATTAATTTTAATTAGCTTTGTTCAGATAAAATAATATTAACCTTGCATAAAAAATAGTTTTTATATTAATACTGTTTTTGGTTTTAGCGGGGCAGGTAAATCCGTAAGCTAGTTAAAAAACAGATTTATAAATAATAAAAGCTTGTGTTTTGGATGAAGAAGAGGCTTAGTAAAGAAAAAAATAAGAGATTTTTTTATCCTTCGTTTTTTCCAAAAACGAGACAGGGTTTGTCGGATGTTGTAACAGCGTTAATATTAATAGGAATTTCGATTATTGCAATAGGGCTTGTCTGGATAGTAGTAAGCAATCTTATTTCAAGCGGCTCTGAGCAAATAGATATTGATACGTTCACGATAAGCCTTGAAGTCTCAAGGGCTGTCTCAACCGCAAATGGCCTCGATGTCACTATTGAGAGAAATCCTGGCGGCGGTGATATTTCCAATATTGCTTTAGTTGTTTCAGACGGCGTAATAAAACAGACTTTCTTATTAAATCAAACTATAGATGAGCTTCAGCAAAAAACTTTTAGCTTAAATTACCTCGGACTCGTGAAAACGGTTGAAGTTGTTCCGTTTTTCTCCAGATCTTCTGGAGACAGCATTAGCGGGAGTGTTGCTGACACTTTGGAACTTAGCTCGTCTCAAACAGTAAAAAATATTCCTTGGTTAGTTTCTTGGTATAGATTTGAAGGCAGTGCAGATGATGAAATGGGGTTGAATGATGGAAACATATTTGGGAGTCCTCCGTTGGTTGATGGAAAATATGGAAAGGCTTACAGATTTACAGTTACGAGCGACGGAATAGCTGTTAATGATGCTATTCCTTTAAGGCTGGAAAACTCAAATGTAACAATTGTAACATGGGTAAATAAATCGGTAAGTGGGAGTTTAGGTCCGCTATTAGTTAAGGGAGATTATTTATATAGCGGTGAAACTGGCTATTCCTTAGGACTTCAAGGTGTTGCTGGCTCAAAAGTTAGAATAGCGTTTGGAACAGATACCTTTAGTGAAAATAATGGCGGAAATTTCAGCAATAAAAAATGGACGCATGTAGCTGCTTCTCAAATAGTAAATGCCCCAGCAAGAACAATAAAAAGCTATGTTAATGGAGAGCTGAGTAAAATCACTACAAATAATAACGTACTTGCAACCTCCTCGTCGGGATATAATGTTGTTATAGGAATTAATCATGAAATCAATTCGCTTGAAAGTTTTCAGGGAATCATCGACGAAGTCATGATTTTCAACAAAACTCTAAGCGACCAAGATATATCGGCTCTTTACAATTTGGACTTGAGTTGATTAATATCTTCCGCAAAAATACTTCACTGCATAATATATCGTTAAACTGATGCTTACCTTTCGACTTTTTTAACAATTAATAAACACTGCCCGATGGAGATTATTTCATTCGCCGGTTTTATCTCTAAATGGTAAAACTCTTCATGAAAATAATACTAAAA
>JACOYJ010000001.1 GCA_016181885.1 Candidatus Pacearchaeota archaeon
CTCACTGAACTTATAAAAGACCTTCAAAATGCGAAAAACCTTAAACAGGCAAAGATTCTTCAGAGGTTTTTCAAGACTGGCGAGGGAGAGTATGGTGAAGGGGATATTTTTCTTGGAATTAAAGTGCCTAAGCAAAGAGAGATTGCTAAGAAATATTTAGGGTTAAACATAAAGGGCATTGAAATGTTATTGAAAAGTAAGGTTCATGAATACAGGCTCACGGGACTTTTAATTTTAGTCGAAAAATTCAAGAAATCGGATGAAAGATCTAGGGGAGATATTTTTAATTTTTATATAAAAAACACAGAAAGAGTGAATAATTGGGATTTAGTAGACCTTAGCTCTCCAAATATTGTTGGCGAATTTTTACTCGATAAAGATAAGAAAATTCTTTATAATTTAGTAGAATCTAGTAATTTGTGGAAAAAAAGGATGGCAATAATATCCACGTTTACTTTTGTAAGAAAGAACAAATTTCAAGACACCTTCCGAATAAGTCAGATATTGCTAAATGATAGCCATGATTTAATACACAAAGCTGTGGGTTGGATGTTAAGAGAAATTGGAAAAAGAGATCAGGAAGCTTTGGAAAGTTTTTTGAAGAGAAATTACAAAGCAATGCCAAGAACAATGTTAAGATATGCTATTGAAAGGTTTCCTGAAGATCTAAGAAAAGATTATCTTGGGGGAAGAGTATGAAGAATATTCTTGTTAAAAAAAATACATAGAAAGGGAGTTTTTGCCAATAAAGATTTTAAGAAAAATGAAATTGTAATCAAGTGGAAAAAATTAAAATTAATTGATAAATCTAATTTAAAAAAGATAGCAAAAAGGATAAAAAATATATATCCAACTTTAAAGGAAATAAATATATCCTTTATGGAATCCCCGAAAGATATCTTAATCACTCATGTAATGCAAATACAAAGACTAACAGACTAAGGAAGGCTGACGTTGCTACAAGAGATATAAAAAACGGTGAGGAGATAACTGCAAATTATCCCAAAGAAAATGTTCCGGGATTGAATTTTAAATGTAAATATGGAAGCAAGAAGTGCAAAGAGATTATAAAAAATTAATTTTCTGTCGGCAAGGGCCTCTTTTTTATAAGACCCCCCTTTACCTCTTTTATTGTCTGCTCTATAATAACTGCGTTTGGGTCTATGCCCAAAATCTCGTTTTTTATTTTTAAAACTTCTAATCTAGTTACGGCAGTAAACAAAATTTCTATATTCTTTCTCTCCCCCGATTCGGCATACCCCCTTTGACCATGATAAACCGTAACCCCTTTCTTAAGGTCCTTTACAAGTTTGCGCCTTATTTGCTCGCTCTTTTTGGAAATAATTGTCATGCCCATATACTCTTCTATTCCCTGAATTATGAAATCTACAGTCTTTGCAGCGGATAAATAAGTTAAAATAGAATAAAGAGCAGACTCTATGCTTAAGAATATTGCAGCAACTGAGAATATTAAGATGTTTATGATAAATATTATTTCGCCAATGCTAAGATTAATTTTTTTATTTAAATAAACCGAGAGTATTTCTGTTCCATCCAAAACACCGCCACCCCTGACTGCAAGGCCTATTCCAGAGCCCAATAGAACTCCGCCGAAGATTGCAACCAGTAGTTTATCAGAAGTTATTACCGGATAGCTTATCAATGTTAAAGAAACTGCAAGCCCTACGATCGCCAAAAATGCCTTAAATGCAAATATTTTTCCTATTTGTTTTCTTGCTAAAATTATGAATGGTATATTAAATAAAAATAGCAGTATCGAAATTGATATTGGAGTTAAAAAAGAAACAAGAAGGGAAATCCCAGTAACCCCGCCGTCGATAAAACCATTGGGAATTAAAAACCCCTCAAGGCCGAATCCTGCAATTAGAACTCCCAAAACCAGCAAAAAGTATTCTTCAAATAGCCTGAAAACTCTAAGAAAATTTTTGGCTTCAAAAACCATGTCTCGAAAAAGGACTCTTATTTTAAAAGGCTATCTGTTTGGCAAAATAAGCCTTGCTTTTTCAAGCTCATCAAGAATATTTTCATGAGAAGCGTTTGCTGAAGAATTATAAGCCAGCTCTATTGCTGCCTGAATTGCAAAGCTTGTCGAAGCGCCGTGGCCTTTTATGAACGGATGGCTTAGCCCTAAGAAAGAAGCGCCGCCGTATCTGTCCGGGTGCATAAATTTTTTCATTTGTCCGAATGCGCCGGTAATTCTTGCAGTTAATCCTGAAGCCATTTTAAATAAATTAGCCCTGTAAGAATCATTCATTGCTTCTTTATATAAAAGTAATAAGCCTTCTGTCATCTTTAACAAAACATTTCCTGTAAAACCATCTACAACTACAACGTCAGGCTTGTTTTCACCCCCAATAAAAACATCTCTTCCTTCAATGAAACCAACGTAATTAAAACAATTATTTATTTTGGCATACTCTAAGAATAAAGAATCTGATTTTCTTAAAAGCGAAGTTCCTTTTGTTATTTCTGTACCATTGCTCAGCAAACCAATTTTTATATTCTTCACCCCAAAATTTTCTGCCTGATATTTTCCAAGAATTCCGAACTCAAGCAAGTTCATCGGACTCAAATCATCTAATCCTGTTGCGCCAACATCAAGAATAATTACTGGGGCGTAATGCCCATCCTTCTTTGAAGGAATTGCAACGGCTAAAGGAATTTTCTTAAGGCCATTTATTGGCTGGAGATTTCTTTCGACAGCCAAACCAACTGCTTTTGTATTTGCAAAAGATACTCCAACATCAGCCTCTCCTTGGCTCACTAATTTTGCAGTTAAATTTGTCGACGACTCCTCTAATTTATTTAAAATCTCTCTTGTCGAATCGTCCGGCAAAATTATTTTAGGGGAATATTTAAAGGAAACCCTCTCGAAATCTCCAAAACCTGATATTGAGTTGTCTCCAACGATAATCAATTCTAAGTCTTTATGCTCCTTTAAAACCCGATGAATCGCTTTAGACAAAACCTTATTTCCTTGTTCGGTCATGGCATCAAGAGCTATTCTTTTTATCATTTTAATTTTAAAATAGAATCCTTTAAAAGTATATGTTTTGTAGAGAAAATATGATAAATTTATCTGAATTAAAAAGCAAAAAATCAATAAAAGAGCTCCTTGAATTTGGAATAATAAATATAGATAAGCCCAGCGGGCCCACTTCATTTAATGTTTCTGAGTTCGTCATGAAAAAGCTAAACCTAAGAAAGACCTCGCATTTTGGAACATTAGACCCAAAAGTCACGGGAGTTTTGCCTATTGCATTAAACCGCGCATGCAAACTTACAGGATATTTTCTTGGAGAAGATAAAGCTTATGTTGGAATTATGAGGCTACATGATAAAATACCTATGGAAAAACTAAGAGAAGTCATAAAAGAAAAATTTACAGGAAAGATTAAACAAACTCCACCGGTAAAATCCAGAGTTGCTAGAATTGAAAGGGAAAGGGAAATTAAAAACTTTGAAATACTTGAACAAGATGGAAAGGATTTTTTATTTTTAGTTCATGTGCAGGGCGGAACCTACATTAGAAAGCTATGTGATGATTTGGGAAAAGAACTGGAAATAGGAGCACATATGCTTGAATTGAGAAGAATAAGGGCTGGAATATTTGAAGAAAACAGCGAAGAATATCCTTCTGGAAATCTTTATGATTTTGAAAAAGCTGTTGATGAGTACAAAAACGGAAATGAAAAACTATTGAGAGAAATGATTATTCCTGGAGAAATAATAACAAAGCTTCATCCGATAGTTGAAATTGATGAGGAATGTGCTGAAAGAGTCTTAAGAGGACAGCCAATTTATGAAAAAAACTTGGTTAAGAGAGTTAAGATTGAGGAAGGTAAAAAGATAAGCGCATTCTCAGGAGATAGGTTTATAGGCATGTTTAGAGTTGTGAATGAAGGCGGGATATTTGCAAAGAGTGAGTTTACGATGCAGGAGATGCGCTAGTAAAGAACTCTTACTGGAAAAATAAGCACAAGGATAAAAAATAAAAAAATTGTTAATATAATTGATAAAAGAATAATAGATACTAGGCTAAGCTTCAGTTTATTTCTTTTTTTAAGATTATAAAGAATGCTTAAGAAAATTAATCCTGCAAATAAAGAGAATATTAAGTGTATAATAAGATGTCTTAATTGTGAATCAAAGATTGTAATATAACTATCACTTGGGCCAAAACATCCAGGAATGTTTCCACAACCTTCTTGAATTTTAATAAAACTCATAGTAATTAAAGCGATTTTCATAATTTAAATCTATCGAAGACTTCAAAAACTTTAATAATATCATTCATTTTTAAATAAAATGAGACATTTAATCTCTTTTTCAGCACAGAAACATTTAAATACATTAAATACATTAAATAAATACAAGCAATTAAATATTTTAAATAAAACACGAAAATGCCAACAATAACACTATCTGTTCCAGAGGATATAAAAAAAGAGATGGATGAGTTTAGAGATATTAATTGGTCAGCGGTAGCTAGAGAAGCTATCAAAAGCAGGCTTTCACAACTTGTTCTTTTTAGATCAATTGTTTCCAAATCTAAGTTAACCGAAAAAGATGCTTTAGAAATAGGGAAAAAAATAAATGCCTCTCTGCACGAAAGATATAAAAAATAAAAATCCAAATAATTGTTAATGGAAGTAGTCATAGATGCTAATGAAGTCATTTCCGCACTAATTTCTTCTTCTGGCAAAACAGCCGAGATAATATTTTCTGGCAAATTAAAGTTGTTTGCGCCAGAATATCTGCTTGGAGAAATAAACAATCATAAAAGCGAAATTCTGCAAAAATCTGGGTTATCAAAAGCAGAGCTAGATATGCTATTGTCTTTGATTTTTTTAAATATAGAATTTATCCCATTTTTCGAATTTGAAAAATTTGAGGAAGAAGCCTCTAAAATTTGCCAAGATCCCAATGATACAGAGTATTTTAGCTTGGCATTAAAACTTGGCTGTTCCATTTGGAGTAATGATAAAAGATTAAAAGAACAAAATAAAGTTAAAGTTTATAATACAACTGAATTAATTGGTTTATTAAAATGAGACATTTCATATATTTTTCGGCGAGTGCGCGAACATACGGGAATTTTGACGTTAATAGGCTAATGGAAGCGGGAAGAATGGATATTGCGATCCATAGCTTAATACAGGGGCTTTTCTTGAGCCATGATTTTAGAAAAGATGCGGTTTTTCATCTTGTTTTTTATGGAATGCCAGACCCTCCAAAACATATTGAAATACAAGTTGAAGAAGGAACTCCTATAAGCAAGAAAGATATAGGAAATTTGATAAAAAAAATTCTCTACAAATACAAAGAAGGGCAAAAAAATGAAGTCTTTCCCGGGTGTTTTGTTGAAAAAAAATCTTTACTTAACGTCGTTAATGATTTAAAGAAGCAAGGCAGCGAAATATTTTTACTTGATAAAAAGGGCAGAAATCTAAGAGAGGTTAAAATTAATGATAACTGCGCTTTTATTATTGGAGATCACGAAGGACTTCCTAAAAAAGAAATGAAAAGGCTTAAAGAAACTGCGACGCTGGTTTCTGTTGGAAATAAAGTTTATTTTGCATCGCAGGTTGTTGCAATTGTTAATAATGAACTTGATTTTAGGGAAATTTGATGATAAAAAATGCGCCAGCTTTGACAAGTTTCTCACCTATGAAAACAAGTTAATGAAAAAAATTTTAGCTTGGTTAATATGTTTTGATTTAATTGCTCTCGTTTGACTATGTAAAAACGCTTGGCTAAGAAAAAAATAATAATTCGCGGGATATTTTTCACATATGGTTAATAGGTTAACTAAATAACATTAATATGATCTAATTTTTTATTAACATTATGTCAGCTTGTAAAATCTATTCTGGATAAATAATTCAACGCTTTCCGTATTTCTTCTTACCAATATACCAACTAACTAAAACCACGAAAAATCCAAAGATTATTGCATAAATCATTACTTCTACCCAATTGTTAAAAGCGAGAATTCCTATAACCGCGAAAACTACCACTGCAGTCATGACTATTGTTGAGGTTATTTTTAGAGGAACTAAACGCTTATTCTGCTCTTTTTCAATTATCCTCCTTATCTTCCTAGAATTAATAACACCTGCGAAAAAACCAACCCAACTAAAAAATAAAACAAATCCTATATGGTAGGTGGAAAAAATAAATTTTACAAGTGCGCAGGGAGCTTTGCCCTGAATTGTTACACACTTCCAGCTGCCTGCTTCATAACCTATAGCAAATAAGATAATCCATAATCCTAAAAAAGCTACTAAAAACCCAATCAGCCCCCCCTTAATCCACGGTTTCATAATTAAAACTAGTGAAGATTATATTTAAAGGTTTTGAAAAAGATTTTGAAAAGATCATTATTATGAAAAAACTTCCGTAACTAAATCTGGGTGTTATGTTTAACGTATGGCATTTTACGAAGTTTCCCGTAGGGAAATTTGGGCTAATTTCTGGTCTGCACGAGGCAGATTTGCGAAGCAAAAAGAAATTACCTCCTAATCTGCTGTTGGGAGATTTTTCTCATAGAGAAAAACACGAGCTGGCTCACAAAGAGCCCTCGTGAGTCACAGATGAGTGGATGGTGGGTTTTGTCTAAAACCAAATGAATTTGAGAAATCGCCCTTTTTTGTTTCTTTTTTCTAAAAAGAAAATGGGGGAGTTCCGAGAAGAAGCGTTACATTTATATAAAATTAGGTTTTAATCTATTGTATGAAGGTAAGTTGTGTCATTCCAGCATTCAATGAAGAGTCGACAATTATCAATGTAATCAAAAATGTAAAGAAAGTTAAAGTAATAAATGAGATTATAGTTGTTGATGATGGTTCTACTGACAATACTTATAAAAATGCAAAATCAGAGGAAGTTAAAGTAATTAAACACACTCAAAATAAAGGAAAAGGTGCAGCTATCAAAACCGGAGTGTCGCACTCCTCTGGAGAGATTATCTTGTTTCTTGATGCGGATTTATATTCAATTTCGCCAAAGAAGATTGCATCAATCCTTCAACCGCTTGAAAGTGATGATGCTGATTTTGTTAAAACTTCTTTTGCAAGAGCAAGAGGCAGAGTTACAGAGCTTGTAGTAAAACCATTGTTTAGTGTAATTTTTCCATTCATAAAATTTAACCAGCCACTGAGCGGACAATTTGCAATTAAAAGAGATTTGCTGAAGGAATTAAAAATTGATGATAAATGGGGTGTTGATATACAGATACTGCTTCAATTAGTGAAAAAAGGAGTGCGAATATCAGAAGTGGATATAGGAAAACTGAAGCATAAAAAGCAACCTATAGAAAATTTAACTATCATGTCAGAGCAGGTTATCAAGACTATATTATCTGAATTAGGAATTATAGCCAATAAGCACAAACTCGTGATATTTGATTTTGATAAAACACTCATAAGAGAAAGCAGTATTGAAATAGTTGCAAAAGAATTTGGATTTAAGAGAGAACTTCAAAAACTGAGAGCGGATTATGAAAATGGGAAAATTAAAGATTATAATATAACATTAGAACTTACAAATCTCATTAAGGGAAAAACAGAAAAAGATTTTGAAAAAGTTATTGAGAATATAAATCTAAGAAGAACAGCAAAAGGTACGATTGAGAGACTTAAAAAAAGACAGTATGAAGTGAGCATTATTTCTGTTGCTTTTTCTCCTATTATCCATTATTTTGCTGATATGGTTGGAATAGATAAAAATAATATCATTTGTCCTATTTTGATAACTGATAAGAACGGAAAATATACTGGAGAAGTTATTGCAAAGACAAAATATCATTCAAAATGCTGTGATAAGATTATCTGCAAGGCTGATGCTGCTAAAGAACTTATGAAAAAGTTAAATGTTAAGCCAGAAGAATGCATTGCGGTCGGTGATGGAAAATCTGATGAATGTTTGTTTCGTGTGTGTGGTCTCTCTTTGGCATATAAACCAATCACTTCTATAGGAGATGTTAAGATTTTGAATTTAGCAGAAGTCCTGATATATGCAGAATGATTGTAAGGAACTCCCCATTAATCAAATGTTGGCAAAAATTTGGGAAGAACGTCAGCGAACCTTTTATCCTTTGTTATGCAAAGTGCGGAGCATTTTTTGAGTTTTGTTTTGGTTTGATAAGAGAAGTTTTTATCTGAAACGAAGTTTCAGCTATTTGTCCGAAGAACTGCGGACAATCTCTCACTATCTTTGGGCGGGGGAGCAACTTCGTGGTAGGCAGTAACTAAAAATAAAAATAAGCCGTGCGAAGTTGTGAGTTAGAAAGAAAAATTAAAATTTGGGCGAAGCCAAGCAAAATATGCGATTAAGAGAAGCGGTAATCTCCATAAATTTCCCTTCCTATTTCGAATATCTTTCTCATCCCTATTATTCTATAGTAAGTGACATAAGTTTTTTACCATTTATTGACGATACAATTATATCAAAAAATCAAAATTAATCCTTATTGAGATATTTGCCGAAGATAACTTTAGCTAAATTAAGACAATGATTAACCTATTGAGGATATTCTAATTATTTTATCAACGATAAGCTAATAAAAATTATTTATATTCTGGGAGAATATTAATGTCTTTTGCTATATTTCAATCCATTTTATCACTTAAAAAATTATTTTAATAGCATATGAAGATCCTGTTGTTAATTTCCAGTACAAATGACTTTCAACAATTAATCAAAATATTTAATAACAATCCAAAATTATCCTATTTATGAAAAAATCAATTAGGGTTTATGTTACTGGAACAGTTCAGGGGGTATTTTTCAGAGGTTTTATAAAGGAAAATGCCGAAAGAAACAACGTCAAGGGGTTTGCAAGAAACCTTGAAGACGGCAGAGTTGAAATATTTCTCGAGGGAAATTCAGAAGATGTCAACAGGATGCTTGAAGTTGTAAGGGCTGGACCAAAACACGCGCAAATCAGGAATGTTGAAACAAAAGAGGAAAAATTCCAGGGCTTCAAAAACTTTAAGGTTTTGCATTTTTGAAGTTTTTAATAATAATCTCTAACTAATTTTTCCACCTTTGAACTCCAGATATCATTCCTACTATAGACCTCAACTGATTGAATATCGTGATTGTAGCGATGAACATTTGCTTTGTAAACAAGCAAACCATCTTGATAAATTTCCATATTGTTACGGAAGTTGTCTGATGTAAGTGTGTTTCTCCATCTATGAGTAACTGCGGACAAACAGTCTAATTTAAAGGTAGCGGTCCACCATTCATCCAATAAGCCCATTAACCATTTTTTGTCTTTTGACTCATTTCCCAAACTTATAACTAAATCAAAAAATTTTCCCATTATTTCATCCCTAATCAATTTCTGAGCCATAGTCTAAACAACATCCATTGGTTTAAATATTTTTCATAGTAAAATTTATATCCGTGCCTTAACAAATGTAATTATGATTTATACTAACTCGGACGGCGGCGCAAGAGGAAATCCCGGGCCGGGAGCTATTGCTGTCATTGTTCGTGACGAGGGAAAAATATTGACAAAATATAGCGCCTTTATAGGTGAGAGAGTAACTAACAATATTGCAGAATATGAGGCCTTGATTAAAGCGCTGGAGTTGGCTTCTAAATTTGGAAAAGAAATAACCTGCGTTCTTGACTCAGAACTCGTAGTTAATCAGCTTCTTGGAAAATATAAAGTTCATCACCCTAATCTGCTTGCATTGTTTCTTAAAGTTCAGAAATTGCAGGAAAGATACGAAAAAATAATATATGTTCATGTTTCTAGGGAAGATAAGTTTCAAATTATTGCTGATGAATTGGTTAATGAAGAGTTAGATAACGCGGGATTTAGGAGATATTATAAGAAGTGAAGTTTAATTTTATGTACTTAGTTACATGTAAATTATGTACTTAGTAACATATGCGACATAGTAGCGAAAAGAGTATATGCTTAATTAGATTTAATACCTTATAATTAAGAAGAAGCAATACAATCTTTTATAGTTTCTTCTATTAGTTTATTCGCCTCTAAAATTGGAAATTTAACATCTGTATATCTTTTTATTTTCTTGTTGAAATTTTTTAATGCTTCTTGCCTTATTTTATCTTTATCTTTATCATTCCAGTTAAATTCTTGCGCCATTTCAAGAGCATTATCTCTATATGTGCCTATTTCTTCTAATAGATGATGCACTGATTCTGGCTTGTTTGTATATTTAACTAGAATCTTGTGGACAACTACATTGCCAATAATATTCCCTAGAATTTTTATAATTCTATTTTTTCCCATAATTCATCTCCTATCTCTTTTTCAGTTTGCTCTAATAAGGTTTTCAGGCAGCTTAAAGCTATTTTTCTATCAATATTAGATTCCTGATTATTTTTTAATCTTTCAAGCAGGTTTTTTCCGATTTCTTCATTTAAAGATTCTCTCAATTTTCTGTTATCAATTATCTTTTTAAGCAACAATTTAACAAGAATAATATTCCTTAATGCTTTATAAATCTCAATGCCTTTTGGATTATCTTCTAGATCGCTCCAATCCAGTTTCATTTTTAGGTCAATATTGTAAAGTTCTATTTTATTCTTTAAATTTAATCTGCCATAAATCACTTTTTTATCTTTAAGCTGGTAGATTAAGGAAGGGCTATGGGGATAATTTTTCTCTATGGCCTTTTTATCATAAAGCTCAATGTCTGCTTTGATATTGTGTTTATTTAATATTTCTTTTATTTCTATTATTTTCTTGTATTTTTCACTAATGGGGCTTATCTTATGTTTAGTCACAATTAAAATATCAATATCATTATACTCTTTGTAATTTGTCTGAATTGCAGAGCCATAGATAACTATTGCCTGAACATCTTTTATGCTTTTAAGTATAATTTTCCTTAGTTTTCCTTCTATTGACTTTATTTTTTGGTTGTATTCCATTTTATCTAGCAAAAACTTTGAGTCTATTGAATTTATTTCCTTTAATTTGGGCCTAATAAATTTCGTGAGATAGTTTGAATCCACTTGGGTCAGCTTCTTATTTTTCATTTTTTTGCCTATGACTTCTAATTCCTTATTCGTGAAAATTGTGCTTTGATTCATATAATTAATATATTGGTTATTAGGTATATAAATCTTTCTGCATGGTAAAAGTTATTGGGTTAATATAAATTGAGCTGTATTGGTTTTTTAAGCCGTACATTAGATTAATGTTTTCGGTTTATTTAGATGATTTGAGCTGTTGGAGAAAGTAGTTTTATAAATATCCTTTTCTTAATAATATCATGTCGCGTGAAGAACAAATAATCAACGAAAGGCTGAGAAAGATTGATGAGCTGAAAAAGAAAGGAATTGACCCTTACCCACATAAGTTTGAGAAAAAACATACTTCCAGTCAGTCGCTAAAATCAAAGCTAGGAACTAAGGTTGTAACTGCAGGGAGAATTATGACAAAAAGGAATATTGGAAAGATTATCTTCTCTAACTTAAGGGACCATACAGGAGATATTCAAATTGTTTTACAGGAAGGAGAAACTCCATCTAAGTCAATTGAATTTTTTAAGAGATATATTGATGTTGGGGATTTTGTTGGAATAGAAGGAAGGGTTTTCAAGACAAAAACAAAACAAACCTCAATTCTTGTTGATAAATTAACAATATTAAGCAAGAGCATTCTTCCTCTGCCTGAAAAATTCCACGGCTTGCAAGACAAGGAAGAAAGATACCGAAAAAGGTATCTCGATTTAGTTATGAATCCAGAGGTAAAGTTAGTTTTTGAGAAGAGAACTAAAATATTGAATGCCATAAGAGAATTCATGGATTCAAGGCAATTTGAAGAAGTTGATACGCCTTATTTGCAAGGCGTTTATGGGGGAGCAAATGCAAGGCCTTTCAAAACACACTTAAATGCTTTAGATATTGATTTATTTTTATCCATTTCTCCGGAATTATACTTAAAAAGATTAATTGTCGGGGGATACGATAGAGTTTACACTATTGCAAGAAATTTCAGAAACGAGGGAATTGATAGATGGCATAATCCTGAATTTACAATGATGGAAGTTTATGCAGCTTATTGGGATTATAATGACATGATGGAGCTAGTTGAAGATATATTTGTTTATGTTTGCAAAAAAGTAAATGGCTCTACTAAAGTTAAATTTAGGGATAAAGAAATTGATTTCAAAAAACCTTGGAAGAGAATGACGATGGTTCAGGCAATAAAAAAATACGCAGAAATTGATGTTGAGAAAAAATCTGACAAAGAACTTTTAGATTTTATGAAGAAAAATAACATTGAGAAAAAAGGCGACAGTTGGGGTTGGCATGTTCAGAGCATTTTTGAGCATTTCTGCGAGGATAAGCTAGAACAGCCAATATTTATAACAGATCATCCTTTGGAGACAACTCCTTTATGCAAACTTCATAGGAATGATAAATCATGCAGGTTTATTGAAAGGTTTGAGCCTTTCTGCATGGGGGCTGAGTTGGGAAATGCTTATTCTGAGCTTAATAATCCAATATTGCAAAAAGAACTTCTCCAAGAACAGCAAAAAGAGCTTTCAAAGGGAAATGAAGAAGCCAATCCTTATGACGAGGATTTTGTGAATGCTTTGGAAATTGGAATGCCTCCAACTGGCGGGCTGGGGGTTGGAATCGATAGAATGATAATGCTTCTTACAGGACAAGATTCAATAAGAGATGTCTTGCTGTTTCCTTTTATGAAGCCGGAGACTGATGAGAAGAAATAAAAAGGGAGAAAATTTATATTAATATGGAGAAATATAAGATAATTCATTTAACAAACACGATTATTTTTTTAATACTAATACCTATTGGACTATTTTTATTATTTCGGTCTTTTTTTATATTTAATCCCATAGTGATAATTATCGCTCTATTAATGATAACAACGTTAATACTTTGCTTTTCTGCATTTAAAAAATGTAATTTAAATAACAAATTTTTTAAGACATCTTTTATAATAAATTTGTTTATTATTCTAATAATAATTATCCCTATCTTATTGGGAGGAGTTTCTGAAGGAGAAAGTGGCTTTATCGTCATGTTCATATTATACTACCTTGGAATTCCGGTATTAATTACTACCTCCTCGATATTAATTTTGATTGGTTACTTCAAGAATAGAATAAAAAATTAAAACCCATACTTCTTCAGTTTTTCCCTCATTTTAAAATTTATGCGATGGAACTTCACATCAATTATAATCTTATTTTAAGGCAGTTTTTTAGTGCTAATTAATAATGAAAACATTTATAAACAAGTGCTCATTGATAATGAGCATGATAAATAATCAAGACCTGCGGAGAATCGTCTTAAAGCAGAAAGAAGAAATAGAAAAATTAGATGGAGCTATAAAAAGAGATATTTTAGATGAAATACTAAATTGGTTTAAAGATAATAGAGTAATAATTCTTACAGGCATTAGGCGATGCGGAAAATCAACATTATTAAGGCAAATAATGAATCAAAAGAAAAACTATTGCTATGTAAATTTTGAAGATGAAAGATTCTTAGATTTTAAAGCTCAGGACTTTGAAAAATTAAATGAAATTCTAATTGAAATTTACAACAACCCTAAAATTTATTTTTTTGATGAAGTGCAAAATATAGACAAATTTGAAACTTTTGTTAGAAGACTGCAAGATGAAGGAAAAAAGGTCGTTATTACCGGAAGCAATGCTTCTTTATTAAGCAAAGAATTTGGAACAAGGCTTACAGGAAGATATAAGCTATTTGAAATATACCCTTTTTCATTTTCTGAGTATCTCCTATTTAAAAATGTTGAAATTGAAAAAAACTGGAGTTATAAAACACAAAAAAGAGTGGAAATAAAAAAAGCTTTTAATGAATATCTTGAAGAAGGGGGATTTCCAGAATATCTTAAAACAAAAGATAAAGAATATATAAAAAACGTTTTCGATAACATATTGTATAAAGATGTAATAGCAAGATATGCAATTAAGAAACAAAAAGTAATAAAAGAATTAATAAGCATTTTGGCAACGAACATTTCTTCAACATTCACATACAATTCAATAAAAACAGCTCTTAATCTGGGAAATTCAATAACAGTAAAAGAGTACATATATTATTTAGCTAATTCATACTTCTTATTTGAATTGCCCAAGTTTGATTTTTCTTTAAGAAAATCTCTGAATGCTCCAAAAAAAGCATACTTAATTGACACCGCATTCAACCAAATAACTGGATTTAACTTCTCTCCAAATGTTGGAAAGAATCTTGAAAATGTTGTTTTTATAGAACTCAAAAGAAGAAGAAAAGAGGTTTATTATTTTTCTGAAAAAAACGAATGTGATTTTGTTATAAAAGATGGCTCACATATTATACTTGCTATCCAAGTTTGCTATGACTTAAATAAAGATAATAGAGACAGAGAAGTGAAAGGATTATTAGCGGCATTAAATAATTTCAAGCTGAAAGATGGGTTTATTATAACTTCTGATCAAGAAGAAAATTTTGAGCAGGAAGGGAAAAAAATAAAAGTGATGCCTGTATGGAAATGGCTTTTAGAATACAAATCTCAGCCATAAAAAACATAATCTTAAACACCGTATTTCTTCAATTTTTCCCGCATTTTGAGATTCATATTGTAGAATTCTAAGCCAACATCTGACTTTTTCTTCAAATGACTTATTATTTCATTGACGCTGAATTCTTCATTGAAAACAAAAAGACACTTTTCATCTTTATTCATTATCTTTCCAAGTTCTTGGATTATTTCTTGGGTAATTTTATCATCCATAAAGTTCCCTGTAGAAAAAAGTATATAAATGTTGTTAATACTTTATTGATTATGAAAACTAAAGCTGTTAAAACAATAGACAAAACACTTTTTATAGATAGAAATTTATCTGATAAGGAAGCGGAGGATCTAATAAATATTATTTTAGAGTCAAGAAAAGAAAAAGGTTTTAGGGAATAATTTTAATCAAAAACTAAAAATATTAAAAATGGAAAAACTTTCAATATCAAGACAAGAAGCACTAGAGTTAGTTAAAAAATATAATTCTGACGAGAGAGATTTAATTCATTACTTAGAAAGCGAAGCAATTATGAGAGAGGTTGCTTCTAAATTAGGCGAAGATGTTGGATATTGGGGTATGCTTGGACTTTTGCATGATATTGATTGGGGGTTGACTAAAGAAGACGTTTCAAGCCATTTAACTAAAGCTCCTAGATTGCTGAAAGAAGCTGGATTTGATGATGAATTTATAAGTGCGGTATTAAGTCATGGATATGATTATGAAGAATTGCCTCATTTAAAAGACAAGAAGAGAATAAAGAAAATAGAATTTGCTTTGGCTGCTTCTGAAACGCTGACAGGATTAATTCATGCTTATGCCTTAATGCGTGGTGGAAAAATTTCTGATATGGGAGTCGCGGGACTTAGAAAGAAATTCAAGGACAAGGCTTTTGCAGCGGGCTGTGACAGAGAAATTATTAAAGAAGCTGAAAACTTTATGAATTTTGATGAGTTTTTGCAGTGCGGAATAGAAGGAATTAAAAAGATAAAAGAGAAAGCTGGATTATGCTAAAGCTGCCTTTAACCTTTCTATCGAGGGAGGATTACTTGCCCGATACCTAAATCCTTCACTATAAGAAAAATGCGCAATATCGTAAGCTAATTTTTCTAATGGTTTGGATAAATTGGCACTGGTTACAAGGCTTACAATATTGTCTTGATAATTTGCCCTATACATCCTAGCATAAGTCGGATCATCACTATCCAATTTTTCTCCAATAGCATATCCATCTTCAGCGCTCATTAATAATTTGGCGAATAATTCCTTGCTTTTAGAATCAATGGCTTGAAAACTTAACCCTTTAACTAATTCATCTACAGATAAATTAGACAATAACGATACGTTAAACCTTCCCATGAAAAATTTATAGATTTATGGTTTAATAAGATTGTTGTGTTTGACATGAACCAGCTAAATGCAATCCCCTTAGCAATGGCGGATATGACCCGGTTGCTTAATGTTCATTGCTCTCGCTCTATGGAAAATGTCTTTTAGGCCTTTCCTGTTTTGGAAAAGCTCTCCTTGATTCTTTTGCTTGTTCTGTTTGCGGCTTTATTGAGCCTCGCCTTTCAGCTTTTGGCGAATGTGGAAAGGCTGGCTTATTTGGTGCATACTGAAAAGCGCTTTGATTATGATAATTTTGATATCTAAATTCTAAAAAATACCTATCATAATAGTAATTTGGATAATGACAATTATAACCAGGCCACCCGTATTCTAATATCAATATTGGTGGGACATTCTTAGGATGTTCGTGATAAACAACTCTTGGCCTTACATGTCTTTGAGTATAAACAGAAACTGCGCATCCGCTTGTTAGCAAAGAAGCGCTAACAATGGCCCCTAACGCTAAATTGACTAGTTTATTCATATTTTATCATAGTGAACAAAGTTTATATATTTTGAGTTTTTTGTATAATAATGGGATTAATAATAAAATCAAATATAAGAAAGGTTGTCAAGGAATTGGATAAGGAAAATTCAATAGGAAGCGTCGCTGATGAAGTTGAAACTTCTTTAGAAAGAAAATTCGAAGATGTTTTAAGAGATGCGATAAAGCGAGCAAAAGCGAATAAAAGAAGAACCATGTTGGCGAGAGATTTGTGAGCGTATAAAGTAAACCCACAATTTTAACATAAAAGATTACTCACTCCTATCGTCGTGTATTTTATTATTAACAATTAACAGCAAATCTGCGAATGAAATGAGCAGGTAATTATCTTTATTATTTATAGATTGTTTAAGGAATTAAACTATGAAATGATGACCATGAACTTGACTTAACAGAGTGGTTAGATTTTTATAGTTTTATTTACTTCTTAGATTATGACGAAAAAAAATTCCAAGCGAGGTAAAAAAGCACGTGCTTCGGGGGTTAGGTTCGAACTGAAGGTTCGGCAGAATCTTGAAAGCATGGGCTGGATTGTGTCAAAGTGGATGAACACAGTAGACAAAGACAAGACAAACATTTTAAGACTTATGCCTGCTAAGAGAAAATACAACCCATTCTTTAAAGTTCTTGGAATTGGCACCGGGTTTCCGGACTTTGTTGCTTTCAAAAAAGTTAAAAAGTTTGTTGATGCAGATGGGACTGAAAATGATGTCGGATATGAGGTGATAGGAATTGAAGTTAAGGCAAATGGCTATCTTGACAAAATCGAGAAAGACATGTGTTCTTGGCTTTTAGAAAATAAGATATTCTCAAGAATCTTGATTGCCAAGAAAAGCAAGGAAAGAGGGAAGATCGATTATGTGGATTTCGGGAAAAAATATAAGTTATAGTATATTTATAGCAACAATAATCATTATAAGCAAAGTTAATCAAGAATAAAGATGAGCAATAATTATAATATTCCTTTTAGAAAAATACTCTTATTTTTTATATTAACAATATCGTTGGTTTCTCAAATTTCTGCAATAATTATAAGCGAGATAGAGATAAATCCAGCGAACGGCAAAACCGGAAAAGAGTGGGTGGAAATTTACAACGACGAAAATAAAGACATCGATATTTCTGGATGGAGTTTATGGGATGGATTAACAAGCGAAAAAAAGAGGTACACTTTTCCAGAAAACACGGAAATAAAAGAGGGGGATTTTTATGTCGTTGAATTCAGCAATGTTCTTAATAATGGCGGAGATTTTGTAATTTTTAAGGATGATAATGGAAAAATTAAAGATAAAACGGAAAACCTAAAAGAAGAGTCGGCTTCTTCAAAGACATGGCAATTCTGCAACGGAGAATGGATTTTCGATGAACAAACAAAGGAAAATGATAATGAATGCAAAAAAGAAAGTAATGATGAAGAATCAAATGCAGGGAACAATGTTAATGAAACTAACGATGAAGAAGATAATAATTATACCGGTGAAGAAATAAAAAATATAAACGCTCCTAAATCACTCAGCCCGATAAAACTTGGGGCAAAAACTATAAAAAGCGAAGAAAACAAAGAATTACCAATCAAGAAATATGCAATTTATGGTTTAATTGGCTTTGGAATTTTGATATCATTATTGCTTTTCTTCAGGAATAAAAAATATAAAACAGAATTCAAATAAATGGAAAATAAAATAGAGGCTATGCTTGTTTTTGAAGCGCTTGGAAAGCCAAAAGAGCATTTAACTGGTTTCTTGAACGAACTTGTGAAAAAAATCGGCGAAGAGAAAGGAGTAAAAATTATCAGCAATAATTTAAGCGAGCCGATTTTGGCTAAGGATCAAAAAGAAATTTACACCAGCTTTGCAGAGCTTGAGCTATCACTGGACAAAATCCAAACACTAGTAATGATAATATTCAAATACATGCCGGCCCACATAGATATTTCTTACCCGGAAAAAGTTTCAATGAATAATCATGAGTGGAATGAAGTTGTCAATGAAATCGTCAGGAGGCTTCATGCTTACGATGAGGTTGCAAGAGTCATGCAGATGGAAAGAATGGTTTTGGAGAATAAACTAAAGGAGATGTTGAAGAAGCTTAAGGATACCAATAAGTAGATTTTATAATTTTGTCGCTTACGCGAGATTTATTATGGTTAACCAAATATTCTTGCCAAAATGTTGAGATGGGGTATAATGATAGAATTTTATTATTAATAGTAAATTACCTGGGAAGATGGTAATTGGTAAACTTTATCCTTATTTTAATAAACATTGCCCCTATCAAACCTATTAACCAAAGTATTGCCCAAAATTAATTACATCAACTATAGCAAAGAGCATTAATATTCTACCAAAATATATTTGACATTTAATTTATCTAAACTTATCCTAGACAAATATCCCGATAACGCCATCTCTCACATTTTTTCTATAGTTATGTCTTCGGTAAATGGTTAAAAATTTATGTCTTCTATTATATATTTCACTTTGTTAAATGAGTTAATGTAATTAATAATGCAGATTAATAATGCAGATTAACAAAGTGAAATTCTGTATTAATCCTAGAACCCCCCACCGCCAATCTTAGCAAGATTTGGAGGCATTCTTCTTGTTCTTTTGTATTTTATATAGAAGAAAACAAGTATAATAAACAAAAACCCTATTAACAGCCAGCCGACAATTTTTGAGCCTCCGCCAGACGGCTCTTTAGAGCATCTTGCAAGACAACAAGCGCTACCTCCAAGGCTAACTGAAGTACCGTTGCAATACTGGTCGCTTAAACATCTTGTCCCGTTAATTTCCGGGCATGTTCTCGTTGAGTTTCTCTGCGGCAAATCATCCTTCTCGACGCACTCGCCATTATCGCATTCTTCATCTGCCCTGCAATTCCTGTCATACTTGCATTCATCGCCTTTTTCAATGCATGTTCTTTTTACGCATCTTTCACTTGATGTGCAATTGGAATTTGAAGTGCATTCTATAATCTCTTCTGGGGGATAGCATTGATTGTTTACACATTCCCAAAATTCACGTGTGCAATCAAAATTGCTGGCGCATTCTGCTTCGCCAATGCAGAATCCAGAAGCGCATTCGTATCCGTAAGCGCAGTTTTCATCTTCAGTGCATTCGTTTCCAACTTTTAAAGAGCAGAAGTCATTCTTACATTCCATTAGTGAGCTGTTGCAATCGCTGTTCTTTGAACAGCTCTGGCCAATAAAGATGCACTTATCATTAATACAATCGTATCCTGGCTGGCAATCTTTTTTATATGCGCACTCCGGCTTAGGCACGCAAATTCCGTCATCGCACGTGTAATTGCTTGGGCAACTTTTGAAGAACGAGCATGTTATTACTCCCGTGTTATTTGAAGGGTTATTTTGAACTATATTGTTAAAACACTTTGAAGTATTAAAAACACATAAGTTTGAACAGCTTAATGTCCCATTATCAAATCCCCAATTTACACATCCGGTTATTCCCCCCCAATTATTTAAATCGCATAGTTCTCCTGGATTTATTATTGAATTTCCGCAAGGAATGTCTTCCGGCTCCGGGTTTGGAGTTGTGCATTTATTTTGATAGCAAATCTGCCCTTGAAAGCAAGCAGTGGATTCTGTTGCAATAGTGCATTCTACCGTTGATGCAGTATAACAATTTGATAAATCAATTTTACATTCTTCGGTTGTTCCTGGAGCGTTGCATGAAATGCTTCCAGAGTTAAATCCATAAGATGAACATCCGCTTATTGGCCCGAAATCATTTACATCGCAAGTTTCTCCGGCAACATTAATATCTCCATCCCCGCAATAAAATTGTTCTGGAGACGGCGGATTGGTTCCATTGGTATTATTATTTGTGTTGTTTGTTGGCTTTGGAACAACTGTAATCTGCAATGGAATTAAATAGCTCAATCCGGAACTTGAAAGAGTCATCGCGCTAATTATCGATTCTGTCAAACCACTTATATCAAATGCGAATGAATTTGTCTGCCCCGCACTTAATGAAATCTGAGAAGTTGAAATTCCCGAAGGCGAAGATGATTGAATGTCTAGCGAATAATCTTTAAGATTTTGAATAGAGATTATGAAATTCTTGTTTGCTGTTAAAAAACCTGGATTTACCGAGAATGGGGCTAATTCCTGAGTTATTGTGAAGTTTTTGGCAATTTCATTGCTCGTAATTAAACCATTTTCATAATACCTTGCATTTTTTATTTTTATAGTATAATTTCCCGAAGACTTTCCAACAAGAGAAGCCTTTAAATAATAATCACCGCCTACTTTTCCAACATCGTAGCTCATGGGAATTTTTATATAACCATCTCTATAAAAAAATAAATTAGACTCTAGTATAGAATCGTAAAAATTTCCTGATATTTTAGCAATTATTGTTTCGCCTTGGGAATAAGATTGTTTTGTATCTATTGTTGCCGAAGAGATTAGAGGGGTTATTGATAAAATGCATAAAATAAACAACACTCTTTTTTCCATTAATTAAATAAAGCAAGTGGATTAATAAAGTTTTATGAGAAAAGTATATAAAGAATATTCATATCAAAGAGGTATGGAAATGGTGAAGATACCTAAGGCAGAGTATGAACTGCTTAAAAAACAATCTGATATAGACGTTGATTTATTAAATCAGTTAATCGAGAGTCTAAAGGATATAAGGGAAGGAAGAATTAGAAGAGTTAAGTAAGGTCTTCTTCGCTAATTAATTTTTCTATTTCGTCTCTAAAAAAATCAAAGAATAACCTTATTGTATTTATTATTTTTTGCTGGTCTTTCTTTTCACTTATTGCAACCATAAAAACTGCTTTCAAATCATCATAGACCAAATAATAAACCCTATATTTATCAACTCTCTTCTCTCTAAACCATTTTGTCCCTAAGGGATCTCCGGTGTAAGGATTATCCCTTAATTGTTCTTCAATTTTATCAACACGACCTTGAAAGAAAGTATCAAATTTATTTAATTCCTTGTCAAATCTAGAAGAATGATACACTCTATAGGAATTCATTAAAAGTAAAATTAAAATGGATTAATAAAGTTTTATTTATTGTTTGATTAGCAACTAATTAAGGTATACCGCTCACTCATAAGACTCGTTCGCGTATTAATGCACTCAGAAATTGACATTGTCTAATTTCTTCGCTAAAGAATAATATTAATCCAAAAACAATTTTCATAGTAGGATAATATAATTTTAAGTTAAGCGATTAGTAGAACAAAAAACGAATTTTGATTAAAATTTATGAAACATCGCGGAGCTTGCGGAGCGGCTAAATTTGGGTTGGGCGAGCAACTTTACGAAGGAGCAGTTTATAATTAATAACCTAGCGGGGTTACGATGAGGGAGGGAATAGATGCGGATCATTAATTTTACTTCCCAATTTCCTTCAATTTTTTAAGAACATCGTCTAATTCCCCGCCTTTTTCTTTTGGCTTTTCTTGTTTCTTAATTTCTGGTTTCTTAGGAGGCTCTCTTGACAATGGTTGAGGTGGTTGAGGTCTTGGAACTCTTGACATTGGCGGTTGAGGCATTGATCTGCCTTGAGAAGGCAAAATTGACCTTGGTCTCGAAGGCATTGGTCTCATTTGAGGTTGAGACATCATTCCAGGCATTGGTGGAAATCCAGGACGCCTTGGCATATCTCTCTTTGAACCTGGAAGCATTGATTTTAATTTCATTATCAAAGGCCTTAACCTTTCCCTTAAGATTATTCCGATAACTGCAAGAATTATTAATGTTAAAAGTATCCAAAGCCATAGATAACTTCCTTTTTTCTCTCTTATGCATTTTCCATCTTTACAAATTCTGCCATCAGTGCAGCCTGAATTTGAGGTGCAAGCGGGTGTGCTCTTTGAAATACAGCAAACATCTGACGAGCCGTCTTCACAGCCCTGGCTTACCTTCTCTTCTATGGTTGAGTCGCAAGAAGATTTGCATGTTCCTGAAACATACCATTCACAATCTGTATAAGAGCCGCCTGTTCCTGATTTTTCACAAGTTCCGCCAACGCAACAAACTTGGCTTGAAGTGAGATTATCCGCTGAAATTATCAAGCCATCTTGGCAAAATTCATTTGATTCACAAATATCTCCATTCATTCCGCTGCAGGAATTGTCTGTTGTCAAATCCTCATCGCAACAAACAAAAGTTCCGGGGCAGGAATATCCAGACTTTTCATTTCCGCTATCTAATCTGCATCCTTCCCTTGACCTGCAGAAAAATCCAGAATCGACGCATTTTAGAGCCGCCCCTTCTTTTTTGCATTTATTGTCAGCGCCGCAAATAAATCCAGCGCCATAAACGGCGACACATTCTTTGTTAAGCAAACACTCAACTGAATCCTTTCTGCATTGTGAAACATCAAACTTGCATGCATTTGAACTATTTTTAGGGTAGCAGGAGATAGTTCCTCCGTCGTAAGAGAAATAAGAGCAGGTTATATTTTTTACTGTTCCATCGCAATCTTCACCCGGGTCAACTTGCCCGTTACCGCATAATGAAGTCGCATTTATTGGAGCGCATCTATTTGTTGCAAGATTGCACTGCATTCCTGATGGGCAAGGCTTTGTTGAATTACATTCGTCACGAGGGCTTGTGAAACATCCTGTTGTATTAAAAGTGCATTGTTTTGAGGCTCCAGAAGAATAACATGAAAGAGTTCCATTATTGAAACCTTGTTGAAGACTTGAACAACTAGTTATTGCGCCCCAATTTGCTCCGTCGCAGGTTTCATTTAAGGTTAAGTCAATATTTCCGTCGCCGCATCGCGGCGGCTGAGTTGGCTGTCTTGCGCAAGTCCCGTTTTGAAGACAAATCCAATTTGCTCCGAATAGTGCGACGCATTGAGTGCTACTTGTACAGCCTTGCTGTGTTATGTTTTTAGGAACGCAAACACCATCAACACAGTCTTGAGTATTCGGGCATGGGTTTGAAGCAGAACACTGAGGCTGCTGCAAAACACAATTTCCTTGGGGGGAGCAGATATAATTGCTTCCATAGTTTGACTGGCACCATGCATTGCTTGTGCATTCTGGCTGAGGCTTTCTTAAGCAATTTCCGTCGGCACTGCAGTAATAACTGCTGTTGTATAAAGAAACGCAGGTTTGATTATTCGTGCATTCTGGAGAAACTGGGGCTGATTCTGGCCAGACAGAATGAAGAACAAAAGCTGTATTTCTTATTGTGTCTCCTTCTCTCCAGCATCCCTTATCTGCCCCTGATTTTGTCTGCATTTTTCTGAACCAATCTTTTGTTTTTTGTGACGCACCCTGCTCCAAAGTGTAAACAGCGAGCGCAGTATCATAATATTTATCACCTGAGACACTCCAATATTCGTTGAAGAAGAAATTTTTATGGCCTAATATTTGGAGATAAAAATCGTTGCTTGCAGTTATCGAGTAAAGGAAAGCTGCTGGCAGATATTTCTCATTCTCTGTTTTTGTCGAGCCTGCCTGCAAGTAAGGGACGAATGGCGCAATGTTGTAATTAGGGCTTATGTATCCTAAAACCATTGCTGACCACAATCCGCCTTCATAGTCGCATGATGTTCCCTGCTTGAAGCATAAAGATTTTATATTTTCAAAAGTTTTTCCATCTTTTGCTGCACTGTGAGTTTCAGAAGATACAAAAATCGTCGGAGACGAGCCTTCTTTATACAAAAGATTTGTTAAAAATCCGCTGTCGCATTGAATCTGAAATTCTTTATTGTAGCAAGCCCGATTAATTTGAAGCCAATAATTCTGCTGGCCAAAAGTAAAGCATGAGCCTAAATTTCCTGCTGATATTTTTTTATCGGCTCCGATGGAGATTGTGATGGGAGACAGATCATATGGAGTTACAGTGCATGTTACAGGATCTGAACTTTCAATCTGCAAAAACCAGTCAATTCCCTCGGGAACCATCTGCTGGGAGTAAAGCCAATCAGCCTGCTTTGAGACATCTTCTCCCTCCTTATATAATGCAAGTATCGCTTGAGCGGTTGTTTTTATGTCACATCCCAAAGAAGAAGTTTTTCCCCAGCACAAATCATTTTTCTTGTCTGCCAGCAACTTTGTCTTGCAGATTGCATTATCATCGAGAGCAAGCAAAGAAAAAGCCTTCTGCTCTGTTGTTGCAAACGCGCAATTCTGGGAATTTATCTTCGACAGGAGGCAGTTATATCCGTCCTGAACATCTGACGATTCATCTGCAGATACGAAAGCTAACAGAGTTAAAAATAGCACTAAAAAAACCACGCCCCCTTTTTTCATATGGGAATAAGGCTTGCTCTATTTTTAAAATTATCCTTAATTATGGGAAATGTCTGTATTTATTTTTTGCAATAATCTTTATAAATTGACTGCTTTTACTTTGAGAATGCCAAAAAATGGAGCTTTAGATCTTTCAGTTATAATTCCGGTTCATAACGAAGAAGGAAATATAGAATACCTTTACAAAGAGCTAAAGGAAGCAATAAATTTTTCAAAAAGATATGAGATGATTTTTGTTGATGACGGCTCAAGGGACAACTCGTTTGCTATTCTTTCTCGAATTGCAAGAGAGGACAAAAATGTGAAAGTCGTGAAGCTCCGCGGAAATTACGGCCAGACTGTTGCAATGAGGGCCGGGCTTGATGTCTGCTCAGGGGAAAAAATAATAACCATGGACGGCGATGGGCAGCATCATCCGAAATACATTATTGATTTTTATAAGAAGCTTGATGTTTATGATGTTGTTTGCAATAATAGGCTTAACAGAAGGAAGAAAACAACCCCCCTAGGGAATTTTTTAGTTAGGCTTTTGTTTAAAGTTCCATACAGAGATTCTATTGGCGGAATGAAAGGTTTTACAAAAAAGGTCAAGGAAGAGATATATCTTTATGGAAATATGCACAGATATCTCCCCCTTCTTGCAAGATGGAGGGGATTTAAAGTCGGCGAACAGGAGATAAGTTTTTTGTTTCGTATTCAACGAGGCCGAGCCACATTTTTGGAAGTGCTGGGTTATTTAGTCTGGGGATAGGCTCCTTGGCTTTATTTTATTTATTTATAGCCAGATTATTCTTCGGGGTTCCGGTAGCAGACCACCTGCCCATTTTTTTAGGGGGAATAATGCTGACACTAATAGGCTTTAATTTCTTATTTTTTGGATTTTTAGGGGATATGATTTCTTACAATCATTTATCTAAGAACAAAGATAAAAATTACATTGTTGAAAAGATTGCTTGAATAAATTATGGGAAAAGATTTTGATTCGCTAAAATCCATTTGTAAGATTCCTTTAATCCATTTCTCAAGCTAAATTTTGCATTAAAGCCAAGATTTGCCGACGCTCTTCTTATGTCAACAGTATTCTTTTCCGGGTCTCCTTTTAATGGGGGCGTGTTTCTAATAATTGCTTTTTTTCCCGTAACAAACTCTATTTCCCTAACTAAGTCGTTGATGCTAACTTCTTCAGGAGCTGCAATATTGTAAACTTCGCCTTTGCCTCTTGCCTTTTCGTAAACAGATAAAATGCCATGAACAGCATCAGAGACAAATGTAAAGCTTCTTTTTTGGCTTCCATCACCATACACTTCTATTGGCTTGCCTGCGTGAATGTTGTGGATAAATTTGGGTATTACAGCTGCGTAAGTTATATCCGGCCGCTGCCTTGGCCCAAAAACGCTGAATAGCCTTGCCGTGGCTGTCTGGATTCCGAATAATTCGTGGAATACTCTGGCATAATTTTCTCCAGCCAGTTTCCCGACACCATAGGGATGCGGGGGAATTAATTCATTATCTTCATGCCTTGGATATTTAAGCGAGTTTCCATAAACAGACGAGCTCGAGATATTTACAACTCTTTTAACATTATTTATTCTGCAGGATTCTAGGACATTTATTGTTCCGTCGATATTTGCCTTGTGGGCCACTATTGGGTTGTCAATGCTTCTCTGCGCCCGATTCATTGCTGCTAAATGTATAACCCCGTCAACACCGTCGAAAATTGGAGATATTGCATCAAAATTAGATATATCTGCAACATGAAGTTCAGCGCCTAAGTCGTTTAACCTTGAGACATTGTCCCTAGTCACGGACAAGTTATCTATAACTTTAACATTAAATCTTCTCCTTATCAGCTCATCCACTAAATGACTTCCAATAAAGCCGGCGCCGCCAGTAACTAAAATCACTTTTCTTGCCATAGATTCATCCGCTTTTTACGCTCACCACTAAAAAACATTAATTAAATGATTTAAATGCTTTCTTATACTTTAATACATAGTATGGATTATTGTTTTCTGATTCCTTTAGAATTTTTTTTAATAAGATAGTTTACTGGATTTTTTAGCTTGAGTTCGTCCTCTGTCGGCACTGCCCCTATGGCGGCATAATAATCTTTATCATAATTTGGGGGAAGTATTGTCTTGTTCCTATAAGCCCATGCAAGCTGTGCCTGAATGTAGCCTTTAAGCAACGGAACTTTATTTTTCTTATTCCATTCTTCTATTCTTTTTTCCAGCTCGTCTTTTTCAACACCTATTGCCCTAAAGAAATTTATCAAAACAAAAAGCGCCCTTTTTCTTCCATCACCAACCCCTAAAAGAATTGTTTTAATTGATGGCGGAAAATGGGTGTCAGAAAGATTTTCAAATTTAATTGGCTGGAAATCTCTTTGATGTTTCTCGCTGTTTTCTTTAGGAGCGTGTTCTTTATACCAATCCAGCGCCTGAACCAGGAGTTCTGATGCTTCGCCTTTTTTTACTTCAGGAATAAAATTCCTGATATTTATTTTCATTGGGTCAGCGCTTTTTAAATCAAAATCATCAAGCTCTTTTGGCAGAATTACTACACTAGCGAGGGCAGTCTTTTCATGGAGGGAATATGGAGCTCTAAAAAGATGCCTTGGAGCAACTAAAACCAAATCCGGGATTACCTCTTTGGAAGCCTGAAAATTCCTTACATATTTGCCCGGTTTTTCCAAATTTGAAATTTCCTTGACTAAATCTTTTTCTATTGTTGAATTAATGTATTTCAGGATTATTCTGGGCCATTCCGGAAACATCGATGCTGTTTTAACGCCGTTGACTTCTTTCGGAAAAGCCTGCCAAGGAATTATCAAATGGAACCCTTTGCTTCCGGAGAATTTTATTCCAATGTTTTTTACGCCGTGGAAGTTAAGGGTTTTTAATATCAGCTTCGCCATTACTTTGCTGTAATCGGCATATTTTGAGTCAATGTCTATAATCAAATCCCAGCCAATTCTCAAATCGCGAATTTTTTGCTCTGGAAGATTTAATTCAAGCTTGAGGGGGTCTTCCCACAATTCTTCAGAGCAGTGAAAAGAAGTCGCGCCTTTTTTAGCCAATTCAAAAACATCGCTTTGATATTGCAGAGCATCTGGGCGCTTGCCAAAGCCTTCAAAATATCTCGGAACTGTCTCCCTATTGTTAGAAAAAGAAAAAATTGCTTTCTGAATTTCCGAGCGGGAATAATATAGTGAAGTTATCTTTCTTATTCTCTGCTCTTTTATGCTTTCCTCTTCCCCCATGGGAAAAAATGCAAAGCCCTCTTTAAATAATTACCTTATTTTCATCATAACAATACTTAAAAACGAAGCACTCTCTTGAATAATATGCTGCTTAAATTAGACAATCCAAGCCTGCTTTTAAAAGGAGTTGATATGATTTCAGAGCTAGTTACTGAAGTTAAAATAAAGTTCAACGATTACGGACTTTCAATAACTGCAATGGACCCTGCGAATGTTTCTATGGTTGGATTCAAGCTTCCAAAAAGCGCTTTCAGCCAGTTTGAAAGTGAAAATACCACTATTGGGATAAATCTTGATAGTTTTAAAAAAATACTTAAGAGAGCAGGACCCGGGAGCTCGATGATAATTGAAAGAAAGGAAAATTTGTTAGGAATACAAATACAGGACAAGATAAAAAGAAGTTTTGACTTAAGCCTTATAGATATAGAATCTGAAGACATTGACTTTGACGCTAAAGTTGGCAGGATGGAATTTACTTCTAAAGTCGAGCTGGATTCTATAGACTTCATTGATGTTATAGAGGATGCTATTGTTGTCTCTGATGCCTGCGCTTTTATCGTTGACAATGGAAAATTTATAATTGAGGCTAAGGGCTTGAATTCTGCAAGGGCTGAGTTTTCCAGCGACGAAGCGAAAATAAATGCTGAAAACTGCAAAGCGAGATACAGCCTTGAATATTTGCAGAAATTCTTAAAAGGAGCAAAGGTCTGCGATAAAACACTTATTTCTTTCGCTGACGACCATCCCTTGAAGCTTGACTTTAACTCTTCTGGAATGCAGATAAGTTTTGTTTTGGCGCCACGCGTAGAAACAGAAGACTAAAAATTTAGCAAAATAAGAGTATTAACGGAAATCGCTTGTCCGAGCAGAGGTAATCCGCAAAAACATTTATATATGGGGGTTGGTTAGTATTATTAAGTATATTAAATGTTACTAAATTTATTAGATTAGATTAAGTAGCATAAAATTTATTTAATAAGCTAAAATATTATAGGGTAATACTTATGAAAGAAAGGGTCTCGGCAACAATAGATAAAGAAACTTCTAAAATAATTGATGAAATGTTAAAAAAAGGAAATTATAGAAATAAATCCCATGTCATAGAGGACGCTATTAAAATATTAAAAGAGGTTAAAAATGGAAAACAAAACAAATAAGAAATCTCAAATAACTATCTTCGTAATCGCCGGGATATTAATTGTTGCAATAGTTTTATTGTTCTTTTTCCTTAAATCAAAGGGAGATGAGCCCGAACGGGGAGCGACTTCCCCTGAATCTATCCTTGAAACTTGCCTTAAGCAAGATGTTTATGATGCTCTTCAAGTTATTGGAGAACACGGCGGAGATGACAACCCTGAATTAGGTTTATCTTTCAGGTTTGAAAACGAACCTGCTGTAAAGATAGCATACTTGTGCTACACTTCTAAAGACCGCGAACCATGCACAAACCAAGAGCCCTTGTTATTCTGGAAAGTAGAGAGAGAAATGGAAAGCTATCTAAATGATACTATTAATTACTGTGTTGATGCTATGGGAAAAAGTCTTGAAAAAAAAGGGTATGCTGTTGATATAAGATACTTTCGTGGAGATTTTGAAATTGATATTAATGAAAACGGAATTGATATAAAGATAAATGCGGATATGACTCTCTCTAAAAACAATCAAAATAAAGTAAAAAAAGGACTTAAAGCTGTATTCAAAACAAAGTTTTATGATTTAATTTACACTTCACGAAGGATAATTTATGACGAGAGAGTGAGCTGCAGCTTTGACATAGCCAGTTATGTCGGGAAATATCCTGATTTTTCCATTGATAGAGAGATAACATTGTCTCCCGACTTCTCCAAAATTTATACTGTTAAGACTAAAAATTCGCCTGAGATTTTCAGGTTTGCTGTAAGAAGCTGCGTAGATCAGCCAGGAGCTTAAAATGAGAAATAAAAATAATTGCAAAATTAATGGAGTGTTAAAGATTTTATTAGTTTTATGGATGTTAATGATTGCTGGAACAATCAGCGAGAATATTCATAAAAATTATAAAATGGAAAGCAAAACATTAAATTCTCCACTAAACCAAGCAAATTATAATCCTATATTAAATAAAATAAACATTATAATTAATTTTTTATCAATAAGACAAATTTCAGTTGTCAGCGCAGCAGAAGTTTGCTGTGAAAAGGTTTCTGGAGGAGGATGGTGTCTTGATACTGAAGATGGATGGTGTTCTCCCGGCTCTCCAAAATCAAGATGCGAGATATATGGACCGAACGGACAGCTAAAGGGAAAATGGAGTGAAAATCCAGGACCAGAATGCGAGCCTGGTTGTTGTGGTTTGTATGAAAACACAAAATACACGACAAGAAAAGCGTGCGAGATATTATCTGGAGATTTTAAAGATTCTGTGAGTGAAGAAAACTGCAAATTTTTAACGACAGAATTTGGAGCATGCATAATTCCTGGAGGTTGTATGTGGGCAACAAACGAAAAATGTTATGGGGTTGGAGATTTAGGTGGAATTGATTTCAAAAAAGGAGTTTATTGTTCTAATGAAGGGTTAGAAACTGAGTATGGATATAACTATGTACCGAACTCATCAAAGTTATGTTATGATGGAGATGTTTATTGGCAAGATAATAATGCAAACATGGAAGGAATTGCAGAAGATTGCAAAGAAGGAGAGGAGACATGCGATATAAATAGCGTTGGAGAATACTATTGCAAAAGCACAAGCTGTGTTTATGAAGGGAAAAAGAGAGTCGATAAAGAAAGCTGGTGCGTGTATGATGCTTATGTTGGAGACAGCAGAGATTATCCTGGAAGCGAGCATTTCAAATTCTATTGTGATAATGGAGAGGTGAAAGTGGAAACAAATCCGGGAGAGCATAGAAATATGATATGCGCAGAAAATGTTGACCCCGTTACCGGAATTTCAACAGCACAGCTAAGAGATAATTTATGGAAAGAATGTTTTTTGATAGACAATGCTGCTGAATGCAACAACCATCCTGATTGTCGTTTGCATAGCGTTTATGTCGATACTTACTTTAAGTTTGATGCGTGTGTTCCAAAATATCCTCCAGGGTTTGATATTTATTCTGAAAAACCTCAAGAGAACGGAGAAGCTATATGCGGGTTGGCTAACATTGATTGTCTTCAAGTGTGGGATGATGACAGCACCAGTGATAACGACCTTGAAGCAAACGGAAGATGTGATGACCCTAGCTATTATTTGCTGCAAATGCATAGTTTTTGCGCTTCTTTAGGAGATTGCGGAAGCTCATTTAACTATAAAGGAAATTATACTTATAGCAATAAAGAAGGCTCATGGAGCGCGCTTTATTTTGCGGAAAGGGTGTGTAATGATATTGTGCGTGAATATGAGGCAAGAAGCGGAAATGGGATAACATCAGATTGGAGCACTACACTGCCAGATTTGAATATTAAAATACCAGGTCGGAATGTAATAATACCTAGTTCTGGTTTAAATACAAACATATTTGATTTAGATAAAAGAAATTATAATGCCTGCCTTGGCTTTTTAGCTGACTTTGAAAAGAGCAAAGATAAATTTAGTGTTACTGGAGGAGTTTATCCTGAGTGGATTAGAAATGCTCAAAGAAGAAGTGATGGAGATATAACATCAATTGAACTTATAAACAGCTTGATAGCAGGACGGGGAGAGGCTGTAGGAAATAAGTATTGGGAAGACCAAGGGATAAGTGATGGCGCGGCGGGAGCACCGGATATTTATTATGAGCCTTATTCATTCACTTGCGCTCCGTCGAGACCTCCTGTTGGAGGAGGTGAGTGTTACAAGTGCAATGACAATCCTCTAATAAAATGCACTAATTATAGATGTAATAGTTTAGGAGGAGCCTGCGAGATTTTGGGAGAGACAAAAGACACTGATAATCCTCTTTGTGTAGATAGATTTGGCTATAGAACTGACCTTATTCCTCCGCAAATATCTTTTGGAACAATATCGCCTGATTATAGAGTAACTCCTGGAGCGGACGGAGTTTCTATTTCTCTTGCAGATGGAACATGCTCTGAAAAATACAGCAATGTTTCATTTACTCTTAATACAGACGAGAATGCAAAATGCTACACTTCAGAAGACAAATCAACACTTTTAGAAAATTTGGAAGATGGGCATGATTACAACACAACTCATTTTATTGAAAAAAACTTGGGAATCGATAATAAATTAAGATTATTCACTATATGCCAGGATGTAAACGGAAATCCAAATACTAAAGAGTATATTGTAGACATATGCGTAAGCCCGCAGCCTGACCATAAAGCTCCAGAAATAAGAAGATTTATTCCTGAAAGCGGAAGCTATTTACCTTTTGGAGAGACAAAAAGAATTGTAACTTTAAAAATAAATGAGCCTGCAGTATGCAGATATGCTAAGACTCCTTATGTGCCTATTGAAAGCATGAGCTATTTATGTGAAACTGATGACGAAGGAATTGGGCCTTACTCCTGCACAGCAGAAATTGAAGATTTGACAAGTCCTCAAAACGACATTTATATAAGATGCAATGATACTCTTGGAAATTTCCATCAATCAGATATACTTTACACATTATTCCAAACAAGAGAAGCATTAAAAATAGAGATAGTATCGCCTCTAAGCGGCAGTATAAGAGAAACTCCAATCAGCGCAAGTAATCCTTTGATATTAGAAGTAAAAACTTCAAAAGGAGCTTATAATGGCGATTCTATATGCAGTTACAAATTCTTAGAACAGGGATGGGGAGCAGAATTTTTTGAGACTGGTTTAAAAAAACATAGGCAGGAATTTAGCACCGGAGCGCTTGTAAATGGCTATTACAATATTAAAGTGAAATGTGAAGATGCAGCCGGCAATAAAGCAGAGACCATAGTAAGCTTCTCAATCAATATAGATAAAGAACCTCCAGTTATAATCAACAAAAGTGTTTCCGGAACAACTATGACTTTGGCTACAGACGAACCTGCCGAATGTGTTTATAATACAACATCATGCAATTATTTATTTAGAGATGCTTTAAAAAACGATATCAGCTACGGAAGAACGACAACTCATAAAATATATGACTTCAGCAAGAGAATCGATTACTATGTTAGATGCATGGATGAATTCGGCAATGAGGATTGCACTGCTATATGGGCAACTGAAAAGAATGATGGACTGCCTCCTGAAGCTGTGAGGGTATTTTATGACAGTGATGAAACTGGAGACTTAAAATTAATAACTGATGAAGATGCGCAGTGCAGATACAAAACTTCAACCTGCAGTTTTAACTTTGAGGAAGGCCAAGAAATGAGCAGAGGGTATTCTCAAAACAGCGAATATTCCAGAGAACATTATGCTCCTTGGAATTTAAACACCAAATACCACATTAAATGCAAAGACAGCTGGGGCAATGTTAACACGGGATGCTTAATAATTGTTGAACCAATTAAAATAGCAGAGATAGAAGGATAATTTATAAAATAATATAACGTTATAAAAATGGTGAAAAAAATGGGTGAAAAAATCTCGCAAAGAGGGCAAGTCACATTATTTATAATCTTGGCTATAATAATAATTGCGCTTGGCTTATTAATTTACTTTTTATTTCCAAAAATAAAAACAAGCCTTGGATTTCAGGAAGAAAGCCCTTACCAATATTTAGAAGGATGCCTTGACAAAAATTATCTGCAGGACAAAATAAATGAAATTTCTCTGCAAGGCGGCTCTTTGAACCCCGAACATTATTTAGTTTATAATGGAAAAAATTTAGAGTATCTATGCTACACGAATAAATATTATGAGTCTTGCATTGTTCAGCAGCCTTTCCTAAAGAGACATGTTGAAACTGAAATAGAAAATATTATCAGAGAAAATGCGAATGATTGTTTTGCTCAATTGGAAAATGAATATAAAGACAAGGGATACGAAACGAGCTCGCGAAAAGGCGGGGTTGAAGTTGAATTGCTGCCAAAAAGGATTATATTCAAATTCAACAGCACATTGACTATTTCTAAGGACGGAAACTCTGAAAATTTCAATTTATTTAGAGTAGTTTTGAACAATAATCTTTATGAATTAGTTGCGATTGCTAGCAGCATAGTGGAGGGAGAAACTCTCTTCGGAGATATTGAAACAACTTATTACATGAGCTTATATCCAGAATTAAAAGTTGAGAAAAAAATTCAGACAGACGGCTCGACAGTTTACATATTAACTGACAGAAACACTGAAAATAAATTCCAGTTCGCATCTAGAAGCATGGCGTGGCCTCCCGGGTATGGATAAGATGAAAAATATAATTCATAAAATAAAAGAATCTTTTAATGAAAGAAATAGAGGTGGAACTCAGATGATAATATTATTATCAGCAACTGTTTTGTTTGTTGGAACACAAGTGTATGGCATGGTTTCTGCTCCAAATATAAAAGTTGCTCGTGAATTTGATTATTGCGGTAAAAAGGCTAAGATAATTGTCGAAGAAAGAAAACTGATTTATAATAGCGGATATGTTTTATTAAATGACAATGATGTAGTTAGAGGCACTTTAATAAGTGACAATGGTGATACAATAACCACGAGTATTGATGGATACACAATTAACGGTGAGCTTAAAAGATGGTAATTAAAAATAAAAATTTGGACTCAAAGACAATAATAAGGAAAATAGAAGAAAATAAAAAATCTCTCCAGAAATGGGGGGTTAAAAAGATTGGCCTATTTGGCTCTTTTTTAAATGGAAAACCCACTAAAAGAAGCGACATAGACGTTTTGATCGTCTTAGAAAAGCCTGGCTTTGATAATTACATAGAGCTTAAACTCATGTTAGAGAGAATGTTCAAAAGAAAGATAGACCTTGTTATAGAAGAAGATTTAAGACCTGAATTAAAATACGTGAGAAAAGAGGCGAAATATGCGAGATTATAAAATTTATTTAATTTTAGGAATTACAATAATTTTCTTTATTGGAATTCTGCCTTTAATAAATCCAGTCGGCGAGAAGAGATTTTGCTGCGAGAAAACAACTGAGGGAGCCTGGTGCATGGATGTCAAGGAAGAAAGCCAGTGCGCGACAGGCGCAAACTTAAATGTTCCTGTGCCGACTCCCTGCCAGGCAACTTCTTACTGCAAACTTGGATGGTGTTATGACAGCCAGCAAGGAACTTGCATGCCTAATGTTCCTCAAAAATTATGCAGCGCAAATCAAGGAACCTGGAGTTCTGGAAGCGAGGCTCCCCCGCAATGCTCTTTAGGATGCTGTACTCTCGGAGACCAGGCAGCTTTTGTCACGCAAGTCACTTGCAAGAGAATGTCTGCTCTTTATGGAATTGAAACTGACTTCAGCACAGAATTTTCTAATGAACTTGAATGCATTGCATCAGTCACTTCTGAGGATAAAGGAGCGTGTGTATTTGAAAAAGAATACGAAAAAACATGCCAGTTCTTGACGCAAAGAGAATGCGCGACACTTGGAACAAGCGAACAAAATGTTGAATTTCACAAAGGGATTTTGTGTTCTGCTGAAGAACTTGGAACAAATTGCGGACCTACAAAAAAAACAACTTGCGTTGAAGGAAAGGATGGAGTTTATTTTGTAGATTCCTGCGGAAATGTTGCAAATATTTACGACGCTGATAAAGAGAAAGATAAAGATTATTGGAAAAGAGTTTATGATGCAGATGAAAGCTGCAATCCCGGCTCAAGCAACGCTGGTTCTGCTAAATGCGGGAATTGCGATTATTATTCGGGAAGCAATTGCAAACCTTATCAAAGAAGCGTTGATGGAGTAAGGCCAAATTTAGGAGAGAATATTTGCAGGGATTTGGCCTGTGATTATCAAGGCACGAGATATGACCATGGAGAAACTTGGTGCGTAAGCAATACAAACAAGGGAAAAAATATTCCTGGAAGCGAGTATTTCAGATTTGTGTGCTATGATTCTGAGATAACTGTTGAACCTTGCGATGCATTCAGGCAAAGCATTTGCGTGGAGGAAAATGACAACGGATTTTCATATGCAAGATGCTCTGCAAACTTATGGAGAGATTGCATTGCGCAAGATAATCAATTAGATTGTGAGAATACTGACAAAAGAGACTGCAGGTGGATGGCTCACGACAAAGAGGATAATGGAGATTTAATATTTGCGTGCGTTCCAAAATTCTCTCCGGGATTTGACTTCTGGGGCTCAACAGAAGATGTTGAAACAGTTTCTGAAGGAGAAGGAATTTGCGCTATATCAAACACTGAATGCGTTTCCACTTTCACTAAAGGCTTGACTGGGGGGAAATGGGAGTGCCAGTCAAATTGCGGCTGCTGCCTTAATGATGATGAACATGAAGGATGTGATGGAGATGAATGGGCATCTAACAAAGTAAATCTCTGCAATGCTCTTGGAGACTGCGGAAACAAAATAAATTATATTGGAAATAAAGGATATCCAAACCGAACTGTAATTACTAGGGACGGGAAGGTGACTTCAAAATAAAATGTTAAAACAAATTAATTCAATGTTAAGGGAGATGGATAATAATAATAATAATCTTCATGATGGTAAATGCTTAATAAAATTAAATTTTGAGGACGGCGATTCCTCACAAAACTTAAAAGATTGGGTATTTTCGCCGTTGATGTAATGAAAGCAAAAAAAATTATATTAACTGGACTGGCTGGGTTAATCATTGGATGCGGCATAACAAACAGAGAACTAGTGCCTGCAATAAATTTTGGAGTTCCAAGGGAAGAAAACTACAAAGCAAGTTTTTTTGTCGGGAAAGAATGGTACGACAGAAATAAAAACAATTCCATGGACAAAAGCGACGGGTATTACAATCCTGAAGTTTTCAAAGGAAAAGAACCGATAGTGGTAATTGCGGAGATTGAGGGATACAATGGAAATTTAACGACAAAGATATGGAATAGCAAAACAGGAAATGTGGTAAAAACTGCAAGAAGAGAGATTCATGGCAAGACATTGATTCAATATAATTTTACAGCAGAAGACATAATGAAAAATCAGTTTGGAGGAGATGGTAATTACAATGTTGCATGGTATATTGGAGAGGGTGTTGATAGTGAAAGAATAGAAGAAAGAGGATTTAAAATAAAAAATGAATAAGAAAAAAATTATTTTAATTTGAGACGGTAGTTCAAGATGTTAGAAAAGTTTGTTCAGAAAATTAGAACAGGGGGGCTGAGATAAAATGGCTAAAAAATTAAGCTCAATAAAAACGCTTTCAATATTTGAAATATTTATTTTAGTTTTGGGGGTTGTTGCAGTTGGGTATGCTATCGGGAGCAGTATTGGAGAGGTGAGTGCGCCAAGTCCTAGTGAAACCGATGAAGTTGATGAGATGGGGCAAGGAGCAACTTCTAAGGGAGCGCCGGTAGCAGCTACTGCAGTCGCCGGAGTACAAGCAATTGGAAAAAAGGGATTGAACATTATTAAAGAACTAGTTCCTGGCTTGAAAAAGAGATCAGCGGTTGGTGGCTTGAAAACTGTTGTTGGTGATGGAATTAAAGAAGGTTTGTTTAAACAAGTAGTTGGATCTGTTTGGCAAGTCGGAGTTAATGCAGTAGTTGCTTACGGTTTTGTTCAGGCTGTAAGATTATTTGGACCTCTTATTGGTCTGGATAAATCTACAACTGCTGCTGCAGCAAAAGCTGTAGGATGGGGATATTTTGCTGAAAGAACCTCATTCGATTTATTAGTCAAAGAAGGAGGCCCAAGATTGTTAGGAAAAAAATTTGCAGAAGTCCTAGGTGGAAAAGTTTTAGGACCAATCACGGGAGCAGGACTAATTGGATTAGGTCTTGCCGTTGTTATATTCTTATTATCATACAAACGTTCACAAGAGCAAAGAGTCAGCTTTGCGTGTTATCAATGGGATGCGCCAACTGGAGGGGCAAATTGCGAGAAATGCAACCAGCAAGGATTAATTCCATGCACGCCATATCAATGCAAATCACTTGGACAGGGATGCGAATTTATAGATCAAGGAGATGAATCTTTATGCGTTTGGCAAAATAGAAATGACCCCAGGCCTCCGACAATACAGCCTTGGCCTGATGCGCTTCCTAATGCAGATTACAGATATAAGCCAGATACAGCAATAAGGCCTCCGGAAAGAGGAGTTTACATAACTTATAATGGCGAGAGAAGAGACGAAAAAGGATGCATTCCGCCTTTCACCAAATTCAGCTTCGGAATAACTATTGTCGGCGGCGGAGTAGATAATAAACCAGAGCCGGCGGTTTGCAAGATAGATACAGAAAGAAAACAAGGATTCGATGAAATGATGGACTATTTCGGGCAAAACTCTAATAAAAGATATAACCATACACAAATGATGAATTTGCCAAGCAAAGAATCTTTGGAAGCTGAAGGATTGACTGTTGTAAATAATGGGGAGAGTCAATTGTTTGTAAGATGCCAGGATGTTAACGGAAATTTCAACACAGAAAATTTTGTCTTCAAGTATTGCGTCCAGCAAGGCCCGGATTTGATGGCGCCGGAAATTCTTGGAACAAGCATAGAAAACAACGCTTACATAGGATATAACACCTCTTCAACTCCCCTGACTCTTTACATGAATGAGCCGTCAGAATGCAGATGGAATTATGATAGAGACATGAGTTTTGATGAAATGCCTAAAAACATGACGTGCTCTAAAAGTGTTTATGAAATGGGCTCGGATATGACTTATCCTTGTTCAACAACTCTTGATGGATTAAAGAGCCAGGCAATAAATGCATTTTATTTTAGATGCAAAGACAAGCCATGGACGCCAAAAGAAGGAGAACAAAGAATTGAGATGTCTCAAGGATACAGGTTCACTTTAATTGGAACCCAGCCTTTAGTAATTACAGATGTTGGACCAACAAGAACTATAAAAGATTCTACTGAAAATGTTAAAGTAACTTTGACTGCTGAGACTTTTGCTGGAGCAAACCAGGGAGCAGCGCAATGTTTTTACAGCGAATCGTGTTTTGACGAAGCTGGCTCAAAAGAACTTTTAACTTCTTTCGCTTATGAAGACGAATTGTACACCGCTCATACTCACTCCCAAGATATAAGGCCTGGAGCTGGAACTTTCAATTGTGTGATCTTATGCCAAGACGCCGGGGGAAATTACGACGAGAAAGAATTTAGTTATAGTGTTGAAGTTGATTTCACTGCTCCTGAAGTTGTAAGGGCTTACAAAGATGAGAATTCATTAACAATAGTAACTAACGAAAAAGGGGAATGTGTTTACGGAACGCAGGAATGCACTTACTTATACGAAGATGGCTTGTCGATGAGCTCGTTCGACGGAACAGACCACCATACTCCATGGAATGCGCAGACAACCTATTATATAAAATGCGCCGATGATTATGGAAACCCGCCATCACCAAATGAATGCTCAATAATTGTAAAGCCGTTTGAGCTGTACATCGATGAACAATAAGATAAAACCGATGCTGATAAATTACATTGTTGGATTTTTATCAATATTCCTTGCGACAATAATTTTACTAAATCTTATAATAAACACTGGCAAGCTGATAATAGCTTTTATGGGAATTGTAATATTCGTATATATCTATTGATACGATTTATCAATAATTATGAATCATTATTTTTAGAGTAAATAAATTAAGGCATAATATTAGAATAGATCGATAAAGATCAGATAAACAAAAGGGTATTCAAATTAATCCTAATCCATATATAACGAGCTTGCGAACATTATTCTGTAAGGTAAACCAACAATCTTAACATAAAAAATTACTCACTCATGTCATCGTGCATTTTATTATTAACATTAATGGCAAATCTGCGAATGAAATGAGCAGGTAATTATCTTTATTGTTTGTGGGTTATTGAACGAATTTAACCATGGAATGTTGAGTTATGAACCTGGCTTAACAATTCTCTAAAGTTTTATAAGTTCTGCATCTCTAATTAGTTAATGGAAATAATGGGGCGTAATTCGCAAATGCAGCTATCATTTGGCATGATTTTCTCTATAATATTAATTATCTTTTTTCTTGCTTTTGCGTTTTTTGGGATAAAGATTTTTCTGGGGGCGAGCGATAATGCGAGAAATGCGCAGTTTGTCAAAAATCTGCAGAATGATATTGACGATTTATGGAAATCTCCCCAGGGCTCACAGGAGAAAGTTTATGATGTGTCCTCAAAAATAGAAGAGATATGCTTTATAGAAGATGATTATGAAAATATTGTTTTTCTTCCTCCAGAATCAGAGGAACTGCCTCCAATAATTATAAAAAATATAGATATTGGCAACATAACAAGGTCTGGCGGTTCTGAGATGAAAGATTTTCCTATAGCGGACGATTATCCAAGAATATTAAGGGCTTTGTGCTTTGGCATTGTCGACGAAGAAATAGAACTGATTTTAAGGAAAGACTTCGGAAAAGATTTGGTGTTGATACAGAAATGAAAACTATAAGACGCTCGCTCATTTCATTCACTCGCAAATTTATGCACTTAGAAATCGCCTTTGGCAGATTTCTTCGCCGATAAAAAATATTAATCAAAAACAATTTATCATATTTTGGGTTTAGTGAAAAAAGAAGTTAACATTAAATCTGCTTAAAAAAATAATTTTTCTTTTATCATTTTCTTTAGAGCGAGAAACGTGGCGAGAGCCTGTTTCGAAGCCATCAATCTCGCGAAGCGCATTTTAGGGGGCTGGTAGTCGGAAAGATGGTGGCGGACTATAATAGAAATCAGAAGTAATAAACGCGTTTTAGGTTAATTTAATAAATCTCCTTAGCTTAATACGAATGGGAGTTTTATATGGAAAAAAGAATGGGTTTTATGCAATTGTCTTTCGCTTGGATTTTTGCACTCATAGTTGGAGCCTTCATATTGTTTCTTTCAATTTATATTGCAATAAAGTTCAGCGGAATTGAGGAAAAAAAACAGGATGTTGTTGTCAGCAAAGAGCTTGGAATTCTGCTGAATCCTCTTGAAAGCGGATTTGAGCAGGCAAGAACGGCAAAAATTGAACTCCAGAAAAAAACACGAATACAAAATAGATGTGAAAAAGAAGAGCCGTTCGGCAGGCAGGTGATTTCGGTTTCAGAAGAGACATTCGGGAAGTGGTCAGCTAATGGAAGCGAGGCTGGCTTTTTGAACAAGTATATTTTTTCAGACAAGCTTTTAGAGGGGAATAATTTCTATCTCTTTTCAATGCAATTTGAGTTTCCCTTCAAAATTGCAGACTTGATTGTGATGACTTCGGCAGATAAGATTTATTGTTTTGTTGACGCTCCTGAAGAAGTGCAGGAAAAAATAAGAGGGCTGAAATTAGATAATGTTTTAAATAAATCTGCAGGCTCACAATGCCCTCATGGAAGCAAAAAAGTCTGTTTCAGCGGAAATTGCGATATAACCATAAATAAGAATCTTGGAAAAGTCACAAAAAGAAACGAAGACTCTGTTGAGTTTTACGGAGATGCTTTAATGTATTCTGCTATTTTCTCCGACAATGAAATTTATGAATGCCAGTTTAAGAGACTGATGCAGAGAACAAAACAGCTTGCATCTTTGTATAATCAAAAAGCAACGTTCATAAATAGATATGGATGCTCAACAAATCTTCCTCTAGCATCCTTAATAAATCTTGCGGATAATTTTGAAAATTCGCGGGACTTGTCTGGAGCATTGCTTGGAGTTGTTGATGAAATTAAAACAAGAAATGAAGAGAATCAGGCGTGCAGGCTATGGTGAAAAATGGCAAATGACAATAAATTAGTTGATGAATATGAAAAACTGCAGAATTTAAAAAATGAATTAGATGTAAAAATTGAAGAATTAAAAAAAGAGATTGTTAATCTTGCCAGAGAAAAAAATACTGATATGCTGCTTGGAACCAGCAAAAAATGCTCGATAAGGGAATACATTAAAGTAATTTATCCGGAGAACAAAACCAGAATTATAGAGTTAATTAAAGAAAAGGGGCTTTATGAAAAATTTTCTTCAATTAATTATTTTAAATTGGGGCCGGCAATAGTTAAAGGAAACATTGATTATGACATACAAAATTTAGTTAGAAAAGAGAAGGCATTTAGGCTTTCTTTACTGGATATTTAAAAATGAAGATAAAATACGTTTATCATGGGAGTTCAAAAAAATTGAATATTCTAAAAACTAAAAGGGCAAAAGGAGGGATATTAAAAGACAAATTAAATGGAGTTTACGCAACACATGAAATGAAAAGCGCGATAATGATGGGCTTATTATCGGGAAAAGGAATTAAAGGGTCAAGTTTTCATGAAACTAATAATAAAATGCATGGAATAATTTATCGGGGTGGTTTAAAAAATCGTGTTTTTTATGTTTATTTTCTGTCTCCAAAAACTTTCAAGAAGATTGATTCATGGCAGTGGGTTTCAAAGGAAGAAGTTAAACCTATTAAGGTAAAAAAATTATTTATTAAAGATTATAAAAGTTGGATAAGAAAGGCAACGAAAGAAGAGAAAGAAAGATGGTTAAAAAAATATGAGAATAAATAAAATAAGGGGACAAATGAAAATACAGCAGACTGCATTCATGCTTTTAGCTGTGACTTTGTTTTTTGCGCTGGTTGGACTGGCCTTCGTGAGTTTCCAGCTTTCTGGAATAAAAGAATCAGCTGCAGATTTGGAGGAAAAAAATGCGAGGCTTTTGGTTTCGAAGCTTGCGAATTCTCCCGAGTTCTCCTGCGGGGAAGCGTTTGGGACAGCTGGAGCTTCCTGCGTGGATTTAGACAAGGTAATGAAATTGAAAGAAAATGAAGCAACTTATTCTGGGTTTTGGGGTGTTTCTGAAATTAATGTTAGAAAGATTTATCCGAAAATGACTGAAGAGGTTATATGCACGCCTGCCATCTATCCAAATTGCAACTTGATTCAAATAAGAGCTGGCGGAAGGGGCGGGACTTTTGTTCCAAATTACGTTTCACTTTGCAGGAAAGCTTCTGAAGAAGGAAGACTTTATGATAAATGTGAACTTGGATTGTTAATGGTTAGTTACGAGGTTAGAAAATGATGAATTTAAAAAATAAACGAAAAAGCTTAACTCGCGCTTGCACTCGTAATATAATGAAAGATTTTGTCTCGTGCAAACGCTCTACTCGCACCTTCGCTCAGCCAATTCAGCACCTCGTGTCGCGAAAACGCTCGCAGGAAGAGATGGTGGGTTTTGCAATAATAATGGTTATTGTCTTTGTGATAATACTTGTTTTTCTTGGGTTTTCACTTTCAAATTCTGAAAAAGATGCTGTTGAAAGCTACGAAGCAGAAAGTTTTATGAATTCAATGTTATCATATACTACCTATTGCGGCGATTACAGAGAAGTCTACTTAGATGTTAAAGATGTGATATTTCGATGTTATGAAAATCGGACATGTGTTAATGGGAATGAAAGTTGTGATATTTTAACCACTACATTGAAGGGGCTTCTGTTAGAGAGTTGGAAAGTAGGGGCTAATTCTTCAGTTAAAGGTTATTCTTTAGATATAATTGGCGGAGAGGAAGTTTTAGTTACTTTGGAAAGAGGCATTAGAACAAACAACGCAAAAGGAGCTGTCGAGACTATTCCGCAAAGAGGGAAATCTGTTGAAGTGAGGTTCATAGCTTATTATTAGACCCTAAAGTGGACTGTTATTGTATCTACAACAACTACCGGCCTTAGACGCCTGCGTTTTTTTGTGGATTCTGGCAGAAACTCGACAAAGCCGAATCTCTCAAGCAGTTTTACATCATCACTTACTGACTTAAAGTTTCTGCCTAATTTCTTGGCCAGTTCATATATGGATTTGGGTTTTTCGTACTTTATTATATGGAGGATTCTGGCTTTTTCATTGTTCAAAAGCTGCCTTAAAACGTGAATTCCCTCAAAATCAAAGGATTCTTTAGATGAAAAGGGGTTTTTAAAAATAGAGAAAGTTCCCTTTGACTCTGTAATTGTTATTTCCCGGGTTTTTGTCCTTGCCATGTTGTCGACGATAAAAATATATGGTATTTTTAAATATATATGTGAATAATATATATTATACTTATATTGCTAAAACGCCCCCATATATAATTAAGCTAATTCCCATTAATAAAGGTTGCGGTTTGCGCTCATTAAAATAGTGTATTAATAAATAAGTGACAACATAAGCTTTATAAATAAAAATAGCCGAAAGCTGACTATTTTAGTGAAAAGCTGAAGAAACAGCAATAACCTTTTTAAAGCAAAACCTTTCTTCCTATTAAGTAAAAGTTGTCTGATAGGGGGTTATATTCACTCAGTCAAAGGCTTTCCCCTATGGCGTTTGATTGGTGGAAGTTGTCTTAGACAACAATCACAAACAGGTGAAAGGAGGTATAAAAAAACGATATGAGATTTAATTTTAGAAAAATCTCAGCAATTGCGACCAGCGCGTTAATGGTTGGAATGACTGCGGGAATTGCAGCTGCTGCTAACTACCCTGCTCCATTTATAAGTGGAGGAGTGGCAGACGTAGCAGTAGTTATGAGTACAGGAACAGGATATTCTGCTTTAGACCACATTGAGGCTACTAATATATTTAGCGACCTTCAATCTAAATCAAGTGGAACAGGCGGAACAACTGGAACTGTAACTGGAGAAGCATTTGCTCTTTTCACTGGATCTTCCAAGGTGTACATAAACGATAGTATTAACCGTGTAAAGTCAACACTTACAGATTCTGAATTAGGCACAACTCTCGCTGATAGCGACTTTGAAGGTGATGTTAGCGCTGACGTTACACAAACAATTACTCTTGGTGCAAACCCAAGATTACTATTTGGAAAATATCCAACAAGTGATGACGACCCTAGCCTTGCTGTAGCATTGTCAACAACAGTTAGCAGTGGATATATCTATAATGCCACTATAAACTTTAACAAAGCTGTAAACTTGACCCATTCAGATTCTAAAGGTGAAACTATTACAATGTTTGGGCAGGATTTCACAATAGCTTCAGCTACTACAGCAACAGACCTTGTTCTGTTCAAGTCTTCACAGGAAGTTAGCTTATCTGTGGGAGGGGTTGACCCTACATCTACAGAAGTGACTATTGAAGACAAGACTTATACTGTAGAGCTTACAGGAGCTACTGCAACTACAGCCACAGTTAAGGTTACTGATTCAAATGGAGTTTCTGAAGTAAAAGAAGTTGCAGAGGATGGCTCAAAAAAGATTCAGGGACTTGATGTAGCTGTAAAGCTTGCTTCATCATCTGAAGCAACAAGCACAGAATCTGCAACATTGCTCATTGGTGCTAATAGGATAGAGCTTACCGTAGGTGCCGAGATTAAAGTCGGATCTGACGAAGACACCCTTGATAACACTAACGTAGCAAATACGAGCGGAGTTAACTGGGGAGCTATATCCAGTTTCACAATCCAAGTAGCTGCACAAGACAGCGACATGGATGCTATAAAGGCAGGCGGAGAATATGTAGACCCTGTGTTTGGAACTTTCAAAATCAACTTTGCTGGATTGAACATCGCTGATGATTCAACAGCAAGAGAAATGATTGAAATAAAGCCAGCTGGAAACGATAAGGCAAATGTGAAGTTCATGAATCACAATAACAAGGAAGCAACACTTGAATGGTACTACAATGTATCTTCAGCTGCTATACTTGCAGATGGTGATGGTGATGATTTCCATGTGCTTGAAATGGAGTTGGTTAACAGGTCAGAATATGTTGTTGTAGGCAATGAAGATGAAGGTTATTTACTTGAGGTGAAAACCATAAGCAATGTCACTACCGGATTTGCCGACGACGAGGTTAAATTCCAAGATGCCTTTGATTCAACAAAGACCTATGACGCAACAATCACTGCTGAAGGTACAGGTACAGTAACCATTGGTGGAAAATCTTATACAGTAACTTATGCTGGACTTAACAGTCAAGACTCTTCATTAAGAACTGTAAGATTAAACTATCCTGATAGTACGGCTTCTACAACTGATGCCATAATCTTCCCAACAATAGAAACAAGCAAAGGAGCAAAGCTCGCCTTCTATGAGCCTACAACAGTAGACTTAGATGATTGGGATGGAACAAACAATTTGGCAACCTTAAGATTCCCTGATGGAGATGGATATACTGATGTGGCGTTCACCTATAATAGTGGAAACACAAGCAACTGGACAATTGGAGGAACATATGTAAATACCTCTGATACTACTACTTGGGTTGCTGCTACTATTGGACAGCTTACGTATAACATTACTTCGACGGGAGCAAACGAGACTAAGGTATTCCTTCAAGACGCTGCAGGCACTGACAATGTTAGGAACCCTGGTATTATATTGTTCGAAGAACAAGACGATAGTTCAAGCCAGCTTTACAATGCGTTAATTGTGAAGATGGGAGGACTTGGAACAACAACTACCCCTGTAACTATAAGTGATGTTGAAGACACATGGAGCGATGATGCTACTGCCTGGAATGAAATCCAAACAGAAACCGATGATGATATATACAAGAGTATAGATTATTACGGAACTATGGAAACTACAGACAGAAGTGATACTGACTCTTATGTCACAACATTAAGTTATCCTGACGAGCAAGTCTATCCACAGCTATATGTGGGAGAAGTATCTTCTGCAGTAACTGCTGGAACATCTGGGTCGGGCGCAGTCTCCTTTAATGGAGTTGTAGTGACTGATTCAGAGGTTGGAAGTGTATCTGGCAAGAATTTAATCATTGTTGGCGGAAGCTGTGTAAATTCAGCTGCTGCGACACTGGTTGGAGGCGCATATTGTGGATCTGATTGGACCGAAGCAACAAATGTAGGAACAGGACAATATCTTGTTAAGGGTTATGCTACAAATAGCTTAACTTCTAAACTTGCATTATTGGTTGCTGGTTACGAAAAAGAGGACACAGTAAACGCTGCTAAGTTCTTAAGAACACAAACTGTTGACACAAGCAAAGCGTACATCGGTACGACTTCGACAACTGCTGAGATGCAAGTAGAAACGGCTTAAACAAATTTTATTTTTTATTTCTTTTTTCTTTTCTTTTTTTAGAGATTAGCTGGAGCTTTGAGAAATGATGGGCTCACTTCGTTCGCTTATTAATGGCTCCGCGTCTGACTATGTCAAGACGCTCCGCTAGGAAAAGATGTTAATGCCGAAACGATTTTTATGGTGGTTAAATAATCTGGATTAATGTAAGGATATTTTTAGCTTAGTGAACTGATTAACTACTGAAGATATTTTAATTGGATTAATTTATCTTGTCAGCAAAGAAATCTGCCAACGGCGATTTCTGAGCCATCTATTCTGCGAAGCTACAATATTTAAGACAGGCATAAACCAGAGAAATGTTTTTATACTGAAAATCTCTTTTTTAAAAATGATTCAAAGGATAATCTCGAAGGAAGAGCAGGAAAAGAGGAAAAGAAAAAATCAGTTTATACTTGGGGGAATTTTGATATTTGTAATGATTGCCAGCACCTTAGGATATAGCTTCAGCAGTTCAGATAAGAACAATGTTAACAATGAAAACAGCAACAAAATCAGCTACAATGGATATGAATTTGTAAATCAAAATGGGTTCTGGCAATTGAATCTTGGAGATTTTCAATTTTCTTTCACGAACAATCCGAATCAAGTTCAAGAGATAAATGCTGTAGTAAATCCGCTAAGCGTGTATTCTGGGAAAGCCCTTTATGTTTCATCCGAAAATATCCGGGCAGAGTTTGAGCTTAACAGGGTTTTCAATAGCGTTATTTTAAGAAAGCAATATGCGTGCCTTGAAGGAGAGAACTGCAATAACGACTATCCTGTAAAAACCTGCGTTGATAATTTTATCATCATAAAAGAAGATGAGGTTGCTAATATAACAAGGCGGGACAACTGCGTTTTTATAAGCGGACCTGAAGAAAACCTTACAGCCGTCGTAGACGAATTCCTGTTCAAAACTATTGGAGTGAAATAGCATATTTTCCTTCTATAAAATTTATAAACTGAAAAAACGGGAAACATTGATGGAAGAAGAAAATAAACCTGCGGTTAAAGAGGAGATAAAAACTGATAAAAAGACATCCGATAACCATAATAAAATATTGAGAAACTTTTTCATATTTATTGGAATAGTAATCTTAATTTTTGCAGCTTGGATAGTTTTCAGCTATCTTCAGTCAACTTTTGATTATCGCGGAGTGCAGTTTGCAAAGGTTGATGAAATAGCCCCTTATGTGACGAGCTTGCCTGTAAATTATGGAGTCACTGGAAAAGCTGTTGAGGAAACTGCAAATTTTAATTTTTATTTCAGAAATGACCCGAGAGAGTTGGATAAAATACCTTTTGATGGAGACGTTACTTTTTTGAAGAATATTGTCATGAACAGCACAGGGGACATAATGTGCAAAGGAATGGGGGTTGTTGGAACTGTGAATCTTGCAAATCTTTATGGAGTTTTGGGAGCCAGGGTTGTAAGAGACCCGAATGTCAGCTGTGATGACGGAGGGAGATATACATTCATTCAAATTGAGGCTGGAGATGAAACAAAAATAAAGCAAATTGGAAATTCATGCTATCTTCTGACATTTAAAGACTGCGAAGTTTTGCAGGTTACGGAAAGAATGATGACTGAAATGCTTGTCAAGCTAAGAGAAATTGTTCCTAACCCTTAGATTTGAAATAAGATTTTTAATATAAATATCTCAAATCATAATAAAACCGGATCAATGGAAAGATTATTCTTTATGCTTGGTTTAAATGTAGGTTAAGCGTTAAGCCAGTTCATAACTTAACATTCTGCAGTTTAATTCCTTCATCATTATTGTCGCAAGGTTTAATGGAAGAGTATAAAGTTGCAAGATGAAACAATTTCCCAGATAAACATTTACCTTAATTATCAAATAAAACTAAAGATTGAATATTGGTAAAAGCACATTAGGTTAGACGCCCTTCTCTTATCGATGATAAAATGTAATTATTAGTTTAATAAGATATTGTTCATGGATTGCATTTTTTGGGAATATTAATGTTCTTTACTGTAACTGCTCATTACATTCACGGCGGGATGCCCCATCTTTTAAGTTTTGGGAGGAATCGCCGTCCTCAAAATTTAATTTTATTAAGCATTTACCATCATGAAGATTATTATTATTATTATTATTATTATTAATAATAAAATGCACGATGACATGAGCGAGTAATTTTTTATGTTAAGATTGTTGGTTTACTTTGTATTAAGGTAGGTGAGATAATCCAAGCGAGTTAAAATTAATGTAAAAAATCCATGAATTGGCTAATTTAAGATTTCAAAGAAGATTTTTTATAGAGATATTTTAAATCTGAATAGAAAGGCATTTCTTTTATCTTGAATATTTTTACCTCTAAAAACCAGATTCCAATGACAAAAACTGTGCTAAGGCCATACCAGAAAAGCTTGTGTGTGAAATCAAACCATTGAGAGCCTGAAATATAAAGAATACTCAATAAAAAAATCCTTAGTATGTTTATTAAAATAAAAGTTAAAAATGAAAAAGAAATCATGGCTATTCTCCTCATTAATTTTATCTTTGGAAGAGCAAGATTTAAAACGAATAACAAAGAATAGGCCGAACCGGCAATGCATGGGCCAATTATTTCTATAGGAATTTTCTCGATGAAAATAACATTTCCCTGAAGATAAACATTGAAAAGAAGGCCGAGCAAAAAGTAAACTGGATAAATTGTCAACGGGCTGAAAATAAGATAGAAAAAATAAAGTCCTGGCAGAGAAACCAAAGTTATTATCAAATACCTTGCAAAAATCCCAAGAAACATTGTTCTTTTGCCGTCCATTATTTAAAAAGGGGAAACCTATTTAAATAATTTAACCTTTCAGCAACAATGAGAAAAAGAAACATTTTGTTAACTATATTTTTTGCTTTATTGATATTGATAGCTTTTAAATTTGATAATGAAATTGTTTCTGCGGTATCTTCAATACGATTCGAATTACTTACAGATATTCTCATGGGAATTATTTTTGTAAGTTCTGAAATTGTTATTTTTATATTTTTGACAAGCTTGTTTTTATGGAAAGAGCACAAAAGAAGATGGATTCTTCCTCTATGGATAAGCCTGGCAGCGTCGGTAATTTTGAGTTTCTTGCTTAAGATAACAATTCAAAGAGCAAGACCTTATCAGCTTGGAATTGTGACGAGTATTGAGGCTTTGCAAAAAGCAGGCCATTTAATATGGGATTTTTCATTTCCAAGCTTTCAGGCAATGCTCGCTTTTTGCGCGCTGCCGATATTGGACAAGGAATTCCCAAAATTCAAATATGTCTGGCTGGCTCTCGCGAGCTTGATAGCTTTTTCAAGAGTTTATTTTGGACTGCATTTTGCCAGCGACGTTATTGCAGGAGCTTTAATTGGATATCTCATAGGAATTGGAATAGTTCACTTGGAAATTGAGAATGGATTTGGGAAAAATATTGCGAATAGGGTTTGGAAGAAGAAATAAAATGAAATTTACACAATTTAAAGAATCGCGACCTATTCTAATATCAAATGGCTTTTCAATTATTCTTTCGCTCTATTTAGTATTGGGGATAATTACAAGCGCCTTTCTTGGGTTTGAAATTCCTTTGCTTTCAAAAGAAGTATTGGAAAGTTTATTTGTTATACTTGGCTTTTCATTATTTTATTTATTTGTTGTAAATTCTTGGTATAGCTCTGAAGGTGGAGACTACATATCTTATGCTTTTTTAATTACTTCGATTATGCTTCCATTTTTTATAAGCATATACTCTATGATTAAATACTCTCCAATTTATCTTATTAATTTAATACCAATATTTCTTTCTCCAGTTGTCACGGCAATAGAATATGCCACATTATTGTTTATAAAAAATAAAACTAAAGACTGTCAAAAAAGAGCAAAGGACTTATTTTTTCCAACTAAAGTAGCACTTATAATGCTCTTATTTTACATAATTATCTGGCTTATTTTAATTTATATTTTTAAAGAGAATGTTGAATTAATTGGAAAACATTTTTATGCGATTCCAATAATATGGTACTTATTATCTGCATACATGAATGTCAAACATTTTAAGAGATTTTTTAATAAATCAAAATAAATAAAGGTGATTAATTATCCAGTATTATTCAAAGATTATCTAATGCTTTTCGATATCTCCTAACAATACTATCAAATTGTTTTTTTAGTTGATCGTCTGGTTTCTCATCCCAATAGACTAAAGGATTATCGCCATAAGGAGGAACATCGTTAGCACCACATTGCCAAGTTAAGTTAACATTTACCTCTGAATAACCTCTTTCATGTATAACTTCTTCAACTACTACTTTTAGACCCTTAGACAAAGATATTCTCTCTCCTGCACGAATTGGATTATTAAAATTCACAATATTAGATTTAAGCGTTCTTTCATAATAATTATCTCCCCAAAGGGATTCGAAGTTTAGTACAACTTGATATCTATTTGAATTCATCTTCTAAAAAAAATAAATTTTACTTTCTCTTGGCAACCTTCATTGCCACAGAAATGATTATTACTATTAACACCAAATTCAGCGCGGCAATGAGCCAGATGTACCAATTTCCGCCAAGCTTGAAACCGCCCTTGCTTTCGCTTATTGAAATAGAAACTGGCTGAACTGCAACCAATTCGTTTTCTGAAACAACTTCAAGGTCAAAGGTGTTGTCTCCCGATGCATCTTTATTAACGTTAAAAGTTAAAAGCACGCTTGCGGATTTCCCTGCGTCAAGAGTCAATGATTCTGGAACAGCCTTCGCTGATTCTGCCCAGGATGAATAGCCTGCTGCATTCAGCAAGAATTTGGCTGATTTGCTCCCAGAGTTTGTTAAAATAGCTTTTATAACCAACGGCTTTCCTGCCTCTCCTCCAGATTCAACTTCTGCAGAAACAAGAACACTGCCTTCACTATCTCCTCCTGTTTGAGAGCCTCCTCCAGAACAGGAAACCTGAACAGCCTTTGTAAATTTGGCATCCTGGTCATCGTAATCATTTTGGTATATATCATCATCTTCGTCGTAAACTTCAAATGTTAAAAGATAAGACTGCGATTTTGCATTTGATGGAATTGTGAGTGTTTCCTCCAAGGCTTCGCTTTCAAATGAATCTATATCACCAACCTCAACAAGCTTGTTTATTCCCAAATCTTTATTGAATATTTTAACACTAACGCTGTCTTGGTTTCTCGAGCCAATATTCCAAACATCTGCGCTAACCTGCAGGCTGCACGAAGCGCTTTCCGGAACTTCAATATCTTTTACTATTACAAAATCTTTCTCCAAAACAAATTCCATGGTGTCTGAATCAGCATCGCATGTTGGATCATCGTCAGCGTTGTCAACCTCGCCTGTTGCCCTTACATAAAGAACATAGTGGCTGCCATCATCTAAATCCTCCAAATCAATGTCCATGTCCTCGTCGATTGTGAATGAAAAAGTAACTGTTTCATCATCATCTTTATCTATATCGTAATCATCTTCCTTGTCCACTTCAATAACCCATTCATCAGCTTCATTATCATATAATCCCCACTCTAAATCTATATCTCGAACATCGTCATTTCCGTTGTTTTCTATGCTTACCTCAACTTCAACTTTATCGAAAGGAAGAAATTCATTATCATCTCCGAATCCCGTAACTGAAATATCTTCTATTGTAACATCAAGGTTTCCTGGATTATTCGCTTCGCCGTCGTCAAAAACGCAGAAATTATTTTCCCAATTTACTACTGGCGGAGCTGTCAAGGAAGTTCCTTCAACTGCGAGATTATCGACTCTCCATGTTCCAACTGTTGATGAAGCATTCTGCGTTGAGAAAATTCTGAATTTAGCATTTGAAATATTATTTAATCCTGTGACAGATGAAAAGCCGAAAGTATGAGCTAAGAAAGAAGCAGAAGTATTTGTTGTGCTTGAGGCTAAATCGGTGAAATTTGTTCCATCAGCACTATATTGCATTTTGAATTCTGTGGGGCCTGTTGAAGATTTCATCTCGTCAAACCTCAAAACCAAGTCCTTATATCCAAGAGTGTTAATGGTTACTTCGAAATAATCTCCCGCATCCCAATTATCATAATGCAAAGCATTTCCAGTTGAAGGATTGCCGGCAGTGAAGTTTTGGGTACCATCAGCATTGTTTACACTTAAAACCGCACTTGAAGTAATATCTGTAGACGGAACCAAGTTTTCTGCTTCAAAATTCCAATTTGCCAAGGTTGTTGCGCTCGCCAATCCTGCCAAGAAAACCAATACAAAAAGCCCTGCGAAAACCAACAATGATTTTTTTCTGTTCATTTTTGTAATCATTCGAGAGTTACTAAGGTTTATAAGCTTTTCTATGTTAAAAAATATAATTCTTGACATTGTTGTTCAAAAGATTTATATATTTGAAAGTTTTTTACCTAACATAATGACGATAAAATCCCAAGAAAATTCTTTCGGCGCGTGGGCGTTTCTTATTGGAGTAATACTTGCAGTAGTAATAGGGGTAAGCGCTTCCTCGCTCCTTTCATTAGACAGCGTCAGGGCATACAGCGCGCAGATATATGCTATTTTAGTGGTGATAGGAATAATTGTCGGATTCTCAATAAAAGTTTCGGGCAGAGACGCGCAGAGTTTTCTTATTGCCGGAACTATTTTAGTTATAGTAAGCAGTTTTGGAAAAGACAGCGTTACTGGTTCATTAATAGGAATAGGCTTGGGGGATACTGTTACATCGACTTTCTCTGCATTGCTTGCATTGTTCGTTCCTGCAACAATAATTGTGGCGATGAAGACTGTGTTTTCGCTGACGGAGATTTAAAGTTCTGTTAAGCCAACTAACAATGAGTTGGCAAATTTTGCTTTTATAATATATGAACATTAAATAATTTAATTTTTATTAAATGGCTCTTCACACTATCTAATAATATATAAGATATCTTTGATTAATCATTATTTTAATGGCATCTTGTCAAGTTATCTTTATCTCTTGAATTACTTATTCAAATTATTATATGGACAACCGCTTATTAAAAATTTTCATAAATTATCAGCGGAAAAAGGAGAGCTGGAAAAACCACAAAACAAATTTTTACATTAATAATATAAAATTGAAAAAAGCAAGTAACTTTGAAGGTATAATATCCTATTATAACTAACTCGTTAAGAGTAATTCTAGATTCATGCTTGAACTCAACGTCTTGTTTAATAAAAATGTTAAATAAAATCAAGAGAAATCTTTCAATCTAAGGACTTGGGTTTCTTCCCTTCAATTGCCCGAACAAAGGATTGTCTGTCCCAATAATCATCTTGGTATCAGCATTAACAGAATTTCTGTAAAGTTCAAGTCTTCTCGTAAAACCGTAGAAATCCGGGTCTCTATCAAAAACAGATTTTATCCTTGTAACTCGGCCATCTGCAGTTCCTTTAATCTCTTGCGCTGTTCTGTATGCTGCAGAATTTATGCTATCAACAATTCTATTTTTATCTCCAGTTATGCTTGCATAAGCCCCTTCTCCTTCAGAAATGTACTTTTTAGCAATTCTCAATCTCTCTGAAATCATTCTTTGCTCTACTGCTGTTTTAACTTCCGGAACATATGTCAATCCTTTTAACAACACTCCTTCTCTATGGATTCCAATTCCATATTGCCTGCAAACATCTATTGCCTTATCAGTTATGTCTTTTACTATTTTTTGCCTGCCTTCATTGACAATTCCCATATTTGTAGTCTCTCTTAACTCTTCTTCAGCAACTTGCATTGTCCGATTATCTGTTCTAACTACCTCTATCAAATCCCTTCTTGTTATTTCGGTCCTAACCATATTGTCTAAGTTATCGTCAAGCCTAGCATGAGCCTGTTCTTCTGTTGCAGTTGTTCTCAAAAATAACAATGGGTCTTCAATATACCATCTTGCTGTCGCATCTACCCATATATATCTTTTGTCTTTTGTTGGAACTTGCTCTGGGAAACCATTCCATCTTAATAACCTTCTATCATAATTTATTACTCCCTGAATAAATGGAACCTTAAATCTCAGCCCCGCTCCCTTTGAAATAGAAACCCCCTCGGAAGCATACTTCTCTGTTAATCTTTCAACCAACCCGCTATCTGCGCCGTCAGGTGGATTAACAATAACTTTTACTGGTTTTCCTCCAAATTGACGAACAACTGCTTGTTCATTTTGATCTACAATATACGCTGAATTTATTGCTGCGACTGCCGCAAGCCCAAGAAATCCTTTCTTTACTATACTTCCAACTAATCCCATTTTATTTTTTTGGTCCTTCCATCCCAAGAACATTTAAAAGTCCACCGCCTTCAAGACCTTTATCGTCAATTATAATTACCTCTCCTGCATTAGGAATAACCTCTTCCATTGCCTCAAGATAAAGTCTTTGTCTGGTAATTGCTGGGGCATTTCTATATTCTGTCCATTGTTTCATAAATCTTGCAGAATCTCCTTGAGCTTCATTAACAGACCTTATAGCATAACCTTCAGCTTCTTTTACAACTTGTTCAGCTTCTCCTCTCGTCTTTGGAACAAATTCATTATACACTTTCATCGCATCATTAATTTTTTTCTCTTTATCTTGCTGGGCTTTATTAACTTCATTAAAAGCATCTCTTACAGCACGAGGAGGATTTGTTGATTGGAATCTCACTGTAACAATCTGCATCCCAGTGCCGTAACTATTCATAAGCTCTTGCATCTCTTCTTTCGCGAGAATCTCGTTATCAACTCTTCCAATATTTATGGCTTCATCAACGCTGCTATTCCCCATTATTCTCTTCATTGTTGCGAGGCTTGCATCTCTTAATGTCTGCACTGGGTCATTTACATTAAACAAGTATGCTCTAGGGTCTCTTATTTGATACTGAACAATCCATTCCACATCTGCCATATTCAAATCTCCGGTTAACATTAAGTATTCACTTCGGAAAATGCTTAATACCTGCTCAGTCAGATTTTGGGAAATAGTTCTTACTCCAGAATTTCTAACAAAATTTTCCAAATCACTGCCACTTGCATCTCCAGAAATAATTTCACTCTCCCCTAAATACTTTGAATCAATGCCTGGCTTAAGTGTTCTAAATCCAAATGCCTCCGTGTAAACTTTTGTTACCGGAACCTTTGTCACGCTTTCTACAAAAAGAGGAATTTTTGCGTGCGGACCTTCACCTGTAGTTTCTGAATATGCCCCCAATCTTTTAACAACTCCTCGAGAACCCGTTGGAACAACATACCAAGAGGACCATGCAATGTTTGCGGCAACTAATCCAGCAAGCCCCCATTTTATATTGCTTTTTACACTATTCCAAGCATTCTTCACATAGTCAAAAGTAAGATCACTAGATGCCATAAAAGATTTTATTTTAAAACCATTTTTAAATATAACTATGATAGAGAATATAAATTATTTTTCAGTACTCACTTGAAGTGATTTTCTATTTCTGTTAGATTAATCAGGCTTCTGTCAAAATCCATCCTCGGGCAGGCGGTATTTATCCAGCAATCCAGTCCAAAATTCTCAAACTCTTTTAATTCAACGTTATTAGATAAAAAGAAATATGTTTTCTTTTCTGTTTTTTTGCTGACTTCCAAAGCGCGCCTCAATCTTTCCTGCCCCGGCTTGTTAGAAATTATAACGCCGATTTTTTCTGAATGCAAAAATTTTAATAGATGAACTTTATGCCTTTCTTCCAGTTTTTTTGTTTCTTCTTCTGTTATTCTCTCCATTTTATTTTCTGTTAAAATATAAACTGGAATTTTTGTTTCAAAAGCTAATCCTATTGCGTGGAATTTTCCAGAGCCAACAAGAAGAATTGCTTCTGTGTTTTTTGGGAAATTCGGCTTCGAACATCCTAAAACCTGCGTGAAGTAAGTGATAATATGGCTTTCAGAAAGCTTTTCTTTTATCTGCCCGGCAATCTCCTGAAACTGAACAGAATACGCGACTGCCAGATTTTTTGGAAGCGATTTTGAAATTGCGGATATTTTGCTGCCGCTAATTTTTCTTCTAGAAACTGCCGGAATAAAAATTCTCTTAATCATATAAAAACTCAGAAAAATGGGCTTTTAAACTTAATGCTCTCCTCTTTCAAGCTTCTTCAGCTCTTCCTGCTCTTTATCAATCCTCTTTCTCATCTCAGTAATTCTATCTTGATTCTTCATCCTTCTTATTTCTCTTTGGGCTTCTTCCACTTTTCTTTCAGCCTCTGCCAGCGCTTTAGAATAATTAGCTGCTTTTTCTTTTTCTCCTGCTGGGTCGCTTAATTTCTTGACTCTAAAATCTCCGGGGCCTTTCCAGGAATTTTTCTTCTTTATTTTAAAAATAACGAATGCTATTATTATAACCAAAACTGCTCCGCCCAATATATAATACAATTTATTGCCTGAAAAAACTCCGACATCATCTGAAGTTGCCAGCCCGGTTAACCCGGAACCTTGAGATTCGGTCTCTTCTTCAGTAATTGATTCGTTAACAGTAGTGTCATTTTGCTGCTCTTCAGTTTCATTTTGAACAGTCTCGTTTGCGGTTGTGTTAGAGGCTAATTCTATTCCTTTTACAATTTCTTGCTTGTCAGTGTATAGTTTCAACAATACATTTTCTCCAGGCGTATTTTCATTAAACCTATAACGAACCAAAACTTCGGTTCCGTCTTTTACAAATGCGTTTATGTCGAAAGTTCTCTCGGTTGTTGAGAACTTGACCTCGGCCTTTCCTAAAGCATCAGAATTTACTCTTGCAGTATAGAGATTTTCCAACGGCGAGGGCTTCAGGAAATTAATCTCCAATTTTTTATTTGGATAGGTTTCAATTTGAACAATTGTGTCAACGGCTGAAATAAAATTGGGCACGATGAAAAATAAGAAAAATAACACGAGCAAAAATAAACCCTTTTTTTCCATCAATAAAACAGAATTTAATAATTTATAAACTTTTTTGCATAGCGGAAGATATATGCTTTTGGACATTGAAACAAAATTTTAAAATAGATTAAGGATATTAGTTCAGTTAATTAATAAGATGAATACTTTTAATTGATAAAGCCGATATATCGATTTCTTATATTTTTATGTGCTTTAGCTTCTTCTAACGTCGATAGTATCAAAATAATAGTCCATCAATTCAAAAAATAGCCGGCTTGATTTGGGCAATAAAAAATCTTAATCAAATCTTGACCGCTTCATCTCTTCTTTCACTACTTTTGGAGCCTCTTTGTGAATCTTAGCGAAAGAGGGGGTTATTATTATAATGTTCTCTCCAAATCCTGCAATATTTCCTTCCAGCGCATCAGCTGTTTTCTTGATTTTTGAAACAGCCCTTTTCAATTCTATAGGGTCTTTCTGTCTCAGGACTTTTATATCCACTATTGCAATGGTGTATCCTTCTCTCAAGACATTTAAGATTTCATTGACTTCTTCGTATTGTTTTAATACAAAAAGCTTGACAAGAACCTTGTTATCTCTTTCGACCTGATTCAAGTCTATTTCCAGATACTCTTCCCCTGAAGATTCCGAGTCAGAACCAGTGAACATCCTTTTTAATTTACTTAACATAATAGATTGAACTAGAAGACGTTTATAAATATTTCGTAGCTTTTGAATATATTTTTAACTAAAATATAGTAAATTTATTCGTTAAGATATTGCAACCTTATAGCAATTTCTCCCAAGCAGGTAAAGAAATAACTCAAATCACTTAGGGTATTTATCTCTGTTTTTGCCCCTAATAAAGATTCTATTCTATTAAGAACTCGCTTTTCAACATACCATCCATCAAAAGGTCTTGCAACATCTGGATCTTACATTCTTCCTTCTAGAGATTTATTAAAAACTCTTACCCCTAAAACATAAGGAGTGATATTAACTTCCCTTCTATAGGAGATTATTCTTCTTCTAATTGGATTCAACTTAAGTGTTGAAATTGCAATTTCCCTTTTTCTTACATCTCTATTGATAAGGGAAAATATTTTTTCTGCGCATTCTCTTGCTGATAATAAACTATTCTCAACCATATTATCAATAAATAAAGCCAGTATAAAAATAATGTTATATTATAGAATATATCCTTCACAAGATTTTGAAATAAGAAAGGTTATTTTTTCTTAGCAGATTGTCTCTCCTTAATAACATCATCTCTCAGCTTTTCCATCTTCCCGGCAAGGCCGGATTCCTGCTTTTCAAGGGTTTTCAGCCGCAAATTCAGCAGCTTTTCCTTGTTCTCAAGCTCTTCTTTAACCATGGATTTCTCAGATTTTATCATTAAATGCCCAATAATCTTAAAAATCTCATCGCCAGACGCTGAAATTTCCTTCAGAGCTGATTGAGTCTCTGAAAGTTCCATATGAAAGGCTTGTTTTTGAAGAAGAACATTCTGCAAACTCTGCTCTAAAAGCTGCATTTCCTGTATTTTTTGTTCGTATGACATTCTATTCTGCCTTTATTTTCTTAACTCTGGTTCTTGGCTTGAAAAAAATCTTGCTGCCGCAATACTGACAGACGAATCTCTTTTCAAGATTTACAGTCGGAATTTTTTTCCCGCATTTGAAGCACTTGTATATATTTGTCATTTTAATTATTGATTTATTTGGCTATTTATTTTATAATCTTCATAATTTGGACTGAATGGAAAAGTTACAATTTTAGCAAGATTTGGTTTTCCTTCGTTCGCAACTATCTTTCTCCTTTCCTCTAAAAATTGATTAAAACCTTCTTCCGTTGTTAATGATCTTCCAATTGAAAACTGGTTAATTACCGGCCTAGCAATATACCTTGAAAAAGGGCTATCTGCCCCAAGCCCTAAATCTAATGTTGGTCTTGAAGAAATGTACATTCCTCCAAGAAACAAAAGTAAAATCATTAATTCATTTTTTGTTTCTTTTTCCATTTTAATTTAAATAAAATATATCTGACGCGAATTTTTTTCCGCATTTATTGCACTGCCAGATTCCCTTGGATAATCTTTTAACTCCTAATTTCTTGCAGTAAGGGCATTTTTGCTTTTTTCTCTGTTTTTCCTCAACAGCCACCAAGCTAACTCTAACTCTTTTTCCATATCTGGCGCCGAATCTTCCAGCTGATTTTGTTTTTTTTAGTTTTGATGGCATTTTAAAACCTACGGTTTTAGATCCCTCGAGCAACTTTCTCTAATTGCCTCCGATGAAAGTTAGATCAAAACCTTATTATTAATAAGTTGAAAAGAGTATTTTTAAATGTTGGGAATGGGGTCGCTGGGATTTGAACCCAGATTGAGAGGTCCCAAACCTCTAGTCGTTGCCAGATTGGACCACGACCCCGTTATTTTATCCAACTAATTTTATTTATAAACTTATTGACATCAGATGATTTAACCTTAAAATTAATTTGCTTTGTTATTTCTCCATCTTTCCTAACGTTTCCTTTACTGACCCAAACATTTGTAGTTTCAATGTCAAAATTTTTCAACATATTTTTAAGAGAATTCATGAATTTAATTCCATCATTTAAAAGTCTCTCTGACTTATTGAAGTTAATTCTAATTTCCTCTTTTCCATTTAAACGTTTATATTTACTTCCTTCACAATAAAAGATAGTTTTTAAATACTCTTTAGCAAATTCTTTGTTTTCTTTTATCCATTTTGGAACATCAAAAGAGGTAATCATTTTGTCTCCGACAGGAGTTCCACTATCTCTTAAAAACAAAACAATCTTTTTATTGAAAATCTTATACCTAAAACACTTGCCATAACCACTTCCTTCACCATAAATACCTTTCAATCCAAATTTCTTATAGATTATTTTTTCTAGCCTATTTAATACTGCCTTGTTATTTGAATAAAGATGAAATCCTTTCAAATCTTTATACAAATGTCCATCTGCTGTCAAAAAAGATATTATTGTAACTAAATCCGTATCTAACTTAAAGGCATTTTTAGGAAAGTTAACTACTCTTATATTTACTATTTTTAATCCTGCTTTTTTCTTTGCCTTGTTAAAAGAACCAAAATGACTGTAGCATTTCCAAGCAAGAACTGGAATATCTCTTCTCTTTGGAGAGTGTCCCAATTTTTTAGCCTCTTTCTTTAAATCTTTTAGTATTTTTAACTGAATTTTATTCATTTTTTAGCTATTTTCCAGAGAAGGTTGAACTGAGTAAGATACGATTTGACAATATCTTTATTTTTGATTAAAATTTGAATATAAGGTTCTTTCCATATAAATAAAGCCACTTTATGTCCGTAAATAATCATACTGGATAAAAAGATGTATTCTTTAGGCAGGCATCTATACTCATGCTTCTTCGCTTTTATTATTTTTATTCCCTTTTCTAATATAACCCTTTCCCTAAGTCCTTGATTATTAACTTTTAATAAAAATTGCTCTGAAAAAATTGGTAAAATTTTTTCAAACTCTTTAACAGAGCCAATAGCACAATAATCCTTACCTTCCTTTATTATATCATTAAGAATCGTCTTAATTCCCTCTTTGCCCTTATATGTTTCAACTTTAGTTTCTTCTTTAGATTCTTTCTTTATTTTATTTAATTCGGGAATTAGCTTATTAATATTATCAACCTTCTCCAATAAATATTCCCTAATTCTTTCCGGGTCAACTGCCTGAAAATACTGTTTATTTTCTTCTTTTACTTGACTTACAAGACCTTTTTCTCTTAGCTTCTCAATAAGGTCATAAATGTAAGTTCTATGAATTCCTGTTTCCTGTGTTAATTGGGTAGCTGTTGCTTTTCCTAATCTTAAAAGCGATAGATAAATTTCAGACTCACTCTTTCCTAAACCGGCTTCAATTAACTTTATCTTATCCATAGAATTTTTAAGTAAGGATATTATATAAATTTTTCGTCTTTTTTCAGACTACATTAATTTAAATATATAAATTTCTAACTAATTTTAACTAAATTAACAAGGAATTATAAAATGATACAAGCATGTGGAATGCCTAATGACTTGATTAAAACACAAATTAATAGGGCGGTAAGAAAATACAGTCTTGAAAGTAAAACAGACGAAGAACTGGTTCACATTTGGAGAGAATGTAGGACAAAACTTATAGGTCAAAAACTAGATATGATTAGTTTTTGCTCTGGGACTTGTTCACAAGAACAATACAAAAGCTCGGCAATATTGACTATTTTAAGTGAGAGAAATGGGGAAAATTATATAGAAGGACTTTTAACTGAAAATAAATAATCATTTTTTCTTCTTAGCTTCTTCCTTCTTTGGAGCTTCTTTTGCGGCAGGCGCTGCAGCGACAGGTGTTGTTGCAGCGGCAACGGCAGTGCCGGCAGCAGCAGTTGGAACAGCTCCAGTAGCAGGTGTTGTCGTTGCTGTGGCAGCAGCTGCAGCAGCTTCGGCAGCCTCCTTGGCAGCTTGTTCCTGCTTGATAACTTTCTCCTGCTCTTCTCTAACTTTGTTAAAGTGTTCCTGTAATTTTGATTTCTTTTCTTGGGAAAGATCTGTTTTTTCAGATGATATTTCTTTTGCGAACTTTCCTTCATCAATCTGAACTCCAACAAGCGAAGCCGGCTCGTTTTCAACTAAAACACCAAGGCTAACGCAAGTGCCTATAACTGTTTTGACAGCAGATTTCAAATCCTTGCAGAGCAAATTAGGCATTTTTGTTTTTGCAACAGATATAATTTGTTCTATGGAAATATTTCCTGCATATTGTTTCTTCTGCAGACCAGAACCCTTCTCCAGGCCAAGTTCTTTCTTCAATAATTCTGAGACTGGCGGGGAGAAAACTTTAACTTCAAATGTTTTTGTTGAAGAATCAACATTTAATTCAACTGGGACTTTCATCCCGGGAAAATTTTTCGTAGAATCATTTATTTTTTGGATTACTTGGCTGATATTAATTCCTGCTGGACCAAGCTTCTGGCTAAGAGTAGGACCTGGTTTCATTTCCCCGCCTTCGACTAAAAGTTTTATGTTCATTTTAAAACCCTACTGATTTAACTGCTCTAAAAAAGTTATAATCTCTTTGAAATTTTTCTCTCTCCATTTTGTATATATCTCTATCTGTTTTTGTTTCACGACGAGCTGTAATTAATTCATAAAACATTCTCCATCTTCTCATTTCTATTTCATCAATTTGGTGCTGTATATTTTTACGTTTATGCGAACGCACACCTGTTGATTCAATTACTTCTTCTGGTAAAATTAGCCTATTCATTTTATTCTTCCTCGTCTCTTCTTACAACCCTGACGTTATCCAATTTAATTGTGACCGGCAATGGAACAACTGCTCCAAGCAAGCTTACCACAACTTCTTCCTTCTGCTTGTCTATTCTTATAACTTTCGCTTTTTCTTTTTTGAATGGTTCGGCAATTATCTCTACAATGTCCCCGTCTTTTATTGAAATCGCCTCGACAGAAGGCTCAACCATATTTTTTATTTCATCGTAGCCTATTGTCTTCCCTATAATTCCTTTTACATATGGCAGATTAAAAACTGCTTCCTCTGCAGAATCTCTGTCTTCTGCTTCCAAAAGAACATAGCCTCTAAGCCCGTGCGGTCTTGAAACTGAAAATACATTTAACGCTTTTTTTTCCGCTCTTTCAGCTATCATGTCGACGGCTCTTTCTTCCTTGTTTGTCGTGACTTTTATTATGAAAATCATAATCAGCTCCGACTACGCCTTAACAATCTAAGGAGTAGATAATATTATTTAAAGAGGATGGTTTATAAATCTTTCACTTCGGCGACCATTTAGGATTTAAGTCACTATAAGAGTTATTTGTTATTCTTTTTTTGCCAGTGCCGTCAGATTTCATAATCCAAATTTCATAGCTGCCAGTATTTCTTTGTTTAGAGGTATAAACAATAAATCTCCCATCGGGAGAATAACAAGGCATATCGTCATCAGTATTTTGATCGTTTGAAATATTTCTTTGATTTGAGCCATCAGAATTCATAACATAAATCTCAGAGTTTCCGTCAAATCTTGAAAACACTATTTTTGTTCCGTCGGGTGAAAAACACGGATAGCCGGCTGATTCAGAAGCATTTGTAAGTTTTTTTGCATTCGATCCGTCAAGATCCGTCACATATAAACTAAGATCGGAAGAATTAACAAATGCAACTTTTTGTCCATTTGGAGACCAGGCAAGATTCCAATAGTCATAAACGTCAGAACCTACTTTTCTCTGATTAGAACCATCAACATTCATTAGATACAGTTGCGACGGATCTGGATAACTCCTGAGATACAATATTTTCGTTCCATCGGCAGAGAATATTGGCTCCTCTTCTTGTCTGTCTGGAGTTGCAGTAATTTGAACTCTATTTGTCCCATCTGCATCCATCACATAAATATCTATTCTACCTCCAACAGGAGGATAAGATGCGGAATAGGCTATTTTTCTTGCATCCGGAGACCAGGAAGGAAGAACTTCAATAGGAAAACTGCTTGAAGTCAGTTGCTTCTCTTGCGTCCCGTCGACATTGATAGTAAATATGTCCCAGCTATGATAGCTTGTTTGAGCATAATATAATATTTTCCCGCTTGGCATTCCAACTTCAGAAACATTAATTGTATCTTTTGCAACAGATTGATCGGCATTCTGATTTAATACTGTCACGCTTGGAATATAAGTTCCGGAAACATTGTAAGTATGCCTTGTTTTTCCGTCGAAGATTCCGTCTGGAGCTAAGCTGCTTTTCTCATTATAGCTGTTGCCATCGCCAAAGTTAAATTTGTATTCAACAACTCCTCCAGTAGAAGCTGACGCGTCAAGCAAAACTTCCAAAGGAGCGTTTCCGCTGTCGGGTTTTGCTGTTAATCTTGAAACAAGAGGAGGAGTTGTATCTTTTGCAAGTGTTTTTTTATAATTAATAATATTTATATCATAATCTATCCATCCAAATATTTTGTCTTCAACGCCAAGAGAAGCTTCCAAACCTGCTGATAATTCCCATCTCGGACTTTGAGAAGCGGCATTTAGTTCAAGAAAACCATCTACGTCTCCATAAACTCCAGCAAGACCATAAACCAGCAAGCTCATTTTCGGGCCAAGATATCCTTTAAACTTCACATCTCCGGAAACTGTTGGTTCCTGATAATCAAAGTCTGCCTTAAACTCAAATGGAGCAGACCACTCTTCATTTTCCCTTATTATTCCTGCCCTAAGTGTTGCGCTTTGAGAAACTCCTGTGCCGAATCTTGCATATGCTTCTCCGCTAATTCCGGCGACAAGCTCAAGGTACGGGATAACGAATAAAGGGGTTGATGGGATTGGAACAGGAGCAAAAAAATATTCTGCTAACCTAATCTCTTTGCCAACCCGGAAAAGCGCTGCGCCAACTGTCAAGTTCTGAGATTCTGTTATTCTATTATCAAATCTCAATTTCTTAAGCTTAAAATCACTAACTTTTAAATCGAAAGCAAAGTCATAATTAAAGGAAATATCCCCGTTTAATATTACTTGGTCATGAATTGTATTTGGATTGCCATCATTGTCGTAAACAACTAAATTATTAAATGAAATAATAAAATCAAAATTCTCGGAAGAAGCGGGCTTTGCAAGCCCATTCAATGAATTATTTCCAATTATCTCTCTGGGAGTTAAACGCTTTGAAATAGAGATGTCTGCCTCTTTTATTGCATCTTCAAGTGTTGCCTGGCTTGCAAGCAGGGTTTTCCTATCATCAGAAATTGAAGTGACTCTTCGCAAAAATCCTAATTGAGCCAATGAATTAGGAACTTCGCTGATTATTATATCTCCTTTATTTAAAGATTCTACTTGGGGGGTTGGGGTTTGAAAAATAATTGTGTCCCCATGATAATAAGAAAGATTTCCCATAGTTCCTTCATCCAATATATTAACGCTCTCGGCAAATTCTATTTTTTCTTTTGGAGGCTCAACTGGTTTTGTCGGCTTGCCGCCCCCGCACGCATTGATAAATAAATAAGACGCTGTTAATGCAGCAGCCAACGGTGTTCTTGAGAATTTCTTTGCCTTTCCCAACAAACGCTCGAGTTCCATGCGGTTAACTTAATTCAATGGTTTAAATATGTTACGAAAAATTAGCTATGTGTAAATCCTAAACCATAAACTTTGAATTATTAAGTAGAGAAAAAGTGAATTCTGGATACAATGAAATAAATATCTCGGAGCTTTGCAAAGCGCCAAAATTTTCCAAAATATCAAAAAAGCGCCTTCATAAATAAAGAAACCAAAAAACCGAAAAGCCCAAGGATTGCGATTCCAATGGCTGCGACTTTTGCGACCTGCTCGTACTCTGGCTTTGTCGGTTTTCTCAATGAATGCCAGACTCTTGTGCATTTAACAAAAAATGATTTTGTTGATTCTGTAAAGCTCATATTAAAAACAAAGATTGGGAGTTTTTAAAACTACTGACTTAATAAAAACAGAATTGAAATATTTAGATTAATAATTTTTATCTAATCTTCAACAAAGAGATATTCTACACTCGTTCCGTATGGATGAATTGAAATATATTCCTCTACAATAAAGTCAGAATCTCTCGTAGTGGTAATTAAAGCATAATCTTCCTGAGTTAAAATAACCCTGCGTTCTCTATCTCCACCAATTTTAGCGATAACAAATTTTTTATTATTACTTTTCAATATATCAAAAGCTTGCTTCAATGTTATAGCATCTTTTAATAAATCTTCAATATGGGTCATTTTACTCAAAAAATTCAATCCCCAATTCTTCCTCGATTTCTTGGTGTTTTAGGGAGCTGATTGTGTCTGTGCTTCCTAAAAGCTGAGAACTTTTAACCCCTGTTACAATAAGGAGAACTCGAATTGATTTGTCCATATCCGGAGCAATTTGCGCCCCCCATATTAATTTAGCGTCTGGAGACAGTTTATTTCCAACTGATTCAATTATTGATTTGCATTCTTCAAGGCTCATATCTGCCCCTCCAATAATGTTGACCAAAGCGCCTGTTGCATTAGAGATATCGACATCCAGCAACGGGTTTTGAATTGCTTTTTCAATAGATTCCATTGCCCTATTAGCAGAGTCTGATTCGCCCATCCCTATTAAGGACACTCCGCCATCAACCATTACCGCTCTAACGTCGGCAAAATCTAAATTAACAAGTCCGGAAGTTGTAACCAGCTCAGTAACGCCCTTGACTGCATTTGTTAAAATCTCGTCTGCGATTTTGAATGCGGTGTGAAGCGGCAGCTCCGGAGCTAGTTCTAAGAGCTTGTCATTTGGAATAACAATCAAAGTGTCAACATTATCCTGCATTCTTTCCAATCCCTCCATGGCATTCTCTATTCTGGCGCAGCCCCGGTCCCTGTTCCTCCGCCTAACCCGCAAGTAATGAAGACCATATCGGAATTTGCAAGCTTCTTCTTTATTTCAGAGTCTGATTCTTTCGCTGCTTCCTGCCCGACTTTTGGATTGCTTCCTGCTCCAAGCCCTTGGGTCAGCTCTCTTCCAATAAGAATCTTTTGGTCTGCGTTGGCATATAACAAATCCTGTGCGTCTGTATTCACGGCAATCAACTCACCGCCTTTAATTCCAATTTCCCGCATTCTTGAAAGAGAATTGTTTCCGCCGCCGCCGACGCCTACAACCTTTATTTTTGCAGTCTGTTTCTTTATGAGCTCGGCTAATTCCTTGTCTATTTCTCTAACCTCTTCAGAAACAGCAAAATCGCCCCTATTTTCATAAAACTCAGCCATTAAAGAAAGAAAGAAGTGCTGTTTATAAAAATTGTTGTGATAATTTAATCAGCTAATTTGGACGCGCAAAATTATCTCTTTCAGAATGCTTTTCAAGAGGTTTTCCATTCAAAACCATTAAGCTTTCCCATAATCTCTTGCTCTCCCTCTTGATTTGCCATAATAAAAATTTTTTTCTTTGGGAAAATCCTATTGCTAAAGAAACTTTTCATTCCCTGTATTGTTGTCCCACTGGCAATGTCTTCGTCGAATATAATTACCGGCCGGTTCTTTCGAGTGTCTTTCAAATAGTCAATTTCTGCTTTCGTCAGTCTTGGATTTATGTCTTCGAACTTGTCTGTAGAGTATCTTACCGGATAAACTATGGAATCCCCATTATCTGAAGAAGATTGATATCTTAAAAAAACATCCAATCCAGCTGGAACTCCTCCATGCGCTGTAATAACAAAGCAAAGGTCTTTCCCTTTGAATTTATTCAAAAGGCAATTTACTGCATGATTAGAATATCTTGGAGAAGTGCTCTCAAAGGTGATATCGTCTGATTTCTGTTTTATAGGAGTATCTAAGATTCCATTAAAAACATCATTGCTTGAAAAATAATCCCTGATTTCACGAACTGCTTGAGAAATTCTTAAAGGATTAGCGTAAATATCAAGAACTGCCTGAGCTGCAGTCAGAACTAATTCCGGAGCATTATGTTTAGAATCATTAAAATAAATAACATTCGCCTTATAATCCAAAACCCCTCTGATAATTCTTGGAGCATGCCAAATAATTCTTTGGCGAGAATCCATTTCAGAAGTATCTATCCCCTTCATAAATTCTAAATCGCTTAAAACAGATTCTAATGTGCCTTCGTAGGGCATATATTCGGAATAAGGATAAAACCACCCAACAAGGCCATTTTTTCGTACACTATATACTTGCCCATTAGGAAAATCTTCTTCTCTGAATAATGAGTTGTAAACCATGAGAAATAGCTTAAATTGGCGGTATTTAAATTATTCGATGACGTTAGCTACATCCCAAACAAAATAATTTTCTAAAACACTATCGGCAGGTTTAAAAAGCAAGGGGCACTTTTACTTCTCTCTCTTTTCTCTCTCTTGCCTGAA
>JACOYJ010000042.1 GCA_016181885.1 Candidatus Pacearchaeota archaeon
TAAACAAAATAGGAATAAAGACTAATCACTCTGTTAGAAGATAAATGTTAATAACTTATAACTTTTATCCCCTTAATTCTTGAAAAATGTTTTTTGTTATTGGAAATTATATTGTTAAGATTATTCTTTAGCATTATTGCTCCTATAAAGCAATCATTTTGTTCAATCATTTTTCCTTCTTTCATTAAAACAGAAAATATTTTAGCACTTATTCTTCCGCATTTATCATCGAATGGGAATACAGTTATTGAATTAAAAAAATTATCTGCTAAGGCTAACTCTTGTTCATTGACAACTTTCTTTTTAAAAATTCCAAATAGTACCTCAAAGACATTTATTTGGGAAGTACCAAGTTCATCTTGATAATCTTCAATAACGCCTTTAGCATTTTCCTTTCCCCTTAAGAAATCAATTATGCAATCGCTATCTATAAATATCATTTTTTAATAAGTCTTGGGTGGATTTTTTCCTAAGATCCATAATGGCCTTCTTCATCCCCTCAGCTTCTTTGTCGCTTACTAAGTCTTTCCATGCTCCAGCAAATTCCATAATATTCCTCTTTCTTTTTAGCTCTCTCCTAATAACATCAGAAAAGCTTTCATTTGCTATTTTCCTAGCTAGTAAAAGCCTGTAGACATCTTCCATTATTGAAATATTCTTTGTGCCCATGCCCATATGTGTACACATACCTTTATAAATTTTTTCAAGAATTATTGATTAGAATGAATACTGCCATTATCGTCTAAAAGAACAGCTGCTGAAATAACAGTTGTCCACATTCCTTCTTTGCCTTCAGCTGACTGGGTTACATTCTTAGTCTTAAGTATTTTCCCAGACATCTTATATTGCTGCTCTCTTTCATCCCATGCAGTATTAGAATCGAACTCAACCCCAAGAGTAGTTGCCAGCATGCTTGCCGCAAGATCCTCTGCATAATCTCCTGCAACCTTCTCTGTCTCTCCGTGGGGATGATGTTCTGAAAGATAACCATATTGAGTTCCCTCTACAGGAATCGCAACTCCTATAGACGATGCAACTAATCTATTGTGCTCATTAGTTTCCTGCCTTGCCATTACACAATAAACAATCTCTCCGGGAGAAATCATCTTCAATCCCTCTTCTTTGGTGATTGTCTTGCATCCAGCCGGATAAATTGAAGAAACATAAACTAAATTATATTTTTCTATTCCGGCATCTCTTAGAGCAGCTTCAAAACTGGCAAGCCTTTCTTTATGCCTTCCAACTCCTTTCGTAAAAAATATTTTTTTTGGGACCATCTCAAAATTAATTACTTTAAAAATATAGAATAAGACTTTTTAAGATTTTGCTATTTCGCTCTACTCCAAACTTCATTAATATAATTCTTAAAACTATTAGCTACACTCTCTGACTTGATTAAAATTCCGACAATTTCCGGCTTCCAAGAAACAATAAAAACCATGTCCCTAAAAACATCTATATTCCCGGGAATAGGATAATCAACAAACTTTGTATTGAGAAATTTGGCTTTTTTAACAAACCATGATTTTTTATATTTTTTATTCGCAATTCCCTTCACGCTTGCTCTTTTAGAAACATCTTGAATGCTATGATAAAACAAATCAGCTTCTTCTGCATACTCTTCATCATGCAAATAAGAAAAAAACACAGTATCTTTTTTTGTTGCTTTTCCAAGCATTTTTTCATAAGCTGTTCTAAGTCCTTTTTTTCCCACAAATACTTCTGCTTCCTGGCTAATTGAAGATTCCTGCAACTTTTCAATGTCTGGCAAAATTTTTTTTAATTCATCTCTTTGAGCAATTATTTCTTTTTCCTTCCTGTTTAAATAATCAATCAAATTTCTAGGAGTTGCTGCCTGAAAATATTTAGTCTTTGATTTAATAACAAAACTGACAATTCCTTTCTTAATCAACCTATCAAGAACATCATAAATATTAGAATAAGCTACGCCTGATTTTTTAACGATAGGCCCAACAGTGCTACTTCCAAGCTCACTTAAGGCTAAGTAAACTTTAGATTCTCCATCAGTCAAACCAACCTTCAGTAATTCATAGTATTCTTTATTTGCCATAATTTTAACAAAAAAACTCTAGTTTAAATATTTTCCTGTTATTCACCCTGTACAGGAGAGATAATTAATATAAACCAAAATTTTATGTGATTTTTAGGATATAACAAATATCAACAATTAAATTACAGAAGAAAAATAAAATGCCGGTATGTGGATTTGACCAACAAATGTTAGAAGGACTAAGAATGTTTCATAATGGCCTAGCCAGGGCTATAACCAGAAGAACTAATGAAGGAACCTCATTTGAAAGAGCAATACATTATGAATTAGAAGAAATTGATGCTTTTGTCAATGAACTTCCAAACTTAAGTGATGAAATTAATAGAGAAAGGTTGATAGGTATTGCAAGATATGCTAGAGCATTTTACCAAGGAGCCTTAATTAATGGTTTTGAAAAAGAAGATTCTGTATCAAGAGATTTTCTTTATTCAGTTGACAGGGCTTTTTACGACAGATTTAAAGGTAGAAAAGAATCAATGCCGGATTTAATAAAATTTTTGAATAACGGAGAAAAATAAAAATGAACTCGGAAACTAGCCTAAAACGCAAGGAATCTTCTCCATTAGAAACCATTGTCGACATTGGTATGGCCATGTTTGTTCCTGGTGGAGCTATAAGATTAAGTTCAAAATTAATAAGGGAAGCAGAAGAGAACAACAATCTTAGTCAAGAAGATGGTGTGGGTTATATGATGTTAGGCTTTGTTGATTTTTTAAAAGTAGGACTATACACTTATCTAGCAGTTAAATACTTTAATTAAAATCAAGCTATATTGCCAGCAGAAATAATCATTTCATCAATCTCTTTATTATCTCCATCGCCTCGCTTCCAGAAATCTTCCCACGAAGCTCTTTCATAACCAGCCCCATATAAGCATTCTCATTCAAGCCAGGCTTTTCCTTTATAAGTTTATGAATCTTTTCCTCAATCTCAGAAATATCAACTTCTTCAAAATTAATTGCCTCTTGCAAACTCTTTCCGTCAGCCAAAGCCTCTAAGACATTTTTAATCTGATCTTCCTTTATTTTTCTTTTTACAAGTAAGTCAAAAACATCCTGATAATGATCTTCAAGTATTTCTTCAATTTCTTCTAGCTTCCTCTTTTTCTTAGCTGCAATTTCTTTAGGCAAAAGTAAAATTGTCCTGGCAATAGAATTAGATTTGGGTAAAAGGTAATAAAGTTCTCTGTACAAAGAAACCTTGCCTTGCTTGAATAATAAGTTAATATACTGTTCCTCCAATCCTTCTTTCCTTAACTCTTTTTCAATCTCTTCTCTTAGTTTAGGAAGAGTTTTCTTAGCATCATTTATAAAATCTCTTGAAATTTTCAGCAAAGGCAAATCTGTTTCGGGATACATTCTATCTGCGCCAGGCATAGGCCTCAAGAATTTGGAAGTTCCATCATCCATAACATCCCTCACTTCCGCTGGGTTTTTATCGTCTTTCTCTAAAAAAGACAAGTGCCTTTTTATCTCATTGTCATAGGCTTTAATCATCAAATCTGGATCCTGAAATCCTTTAAGCTCAACTCTATTTCCCCCCCTAATTGAAAGATTAATATCTTGTCTTATAGTGCCTAAGCCTCTCTTAACTTTGCAGCTTCTTAGAATATCCCCAATTTTCAAGGCAACTTCCTTTCCTTGCTGGGGGGTTTTTATATCTGGCGCAGTGGCGATTTCAACCAACGGAATTCCTAGTCTATCCAGCCTATAGATAATTTTATTTTTATCTGTTGCAATCGTCCTCGCAGAATCTTCCTCCAAAAAAATTCCACCGATTCCAACTCTCCCAAAAGAGCTCTCAACAAACCCGTCGCGCGCAATCATAACTGTCCTCTGAAAACCAGAAGTGTTGCTTCCATTAATCACAGTCTTTCTCATTATTTGCGAGAGTGATAAAATCTTAGCATTCAATAAAAGAGAAATATGCAAAGCTGTCATCAAAGCTTCTTTATTAATCTCGTAAGGAGGCTCTTCATCGAGCTCAACTAAGCAGGTGGTATCATAACTCTGATAAATAAATTCTTTGTCCAAACCAGCCTCGTGGGCCGCAGCAGCATCAACTTTTCCTTCCTCGCCAGCAACAGCATGAAGCTTTCTTCTAACTTCTAAATTAGGTTCATCTTTTCTAAGCAAACTAGGGCAATTGCAAAACAACTTATGCGTATCAAGCTGCTGGTGAATTTCCAATCCAGATTTAAATCCGAGTTTAGAGTAATTCAAACTTTCTGGCATAAAAAACATAGATAAAAAGAGTTTATTAAATTTTTGAAGGTGAAAACACCCCACTCTCATCCAGACTTCGAAAGCTAATGCTAAAATCTGTCTAAAACCAAAACATTCGCTTTGTCAAATTTCTTCGCTTACAAAACCAAATTAATAGTCATCGGTGGAGTTCTGCTTTTTATCAGTTTTAAGAGAAAATAATTGTGATTATTGCTCATCTTTATGATATATCGCTAAGAAATACAACGTATCTTTTTCCTTGTCATAAGCATAAGAAAGCCTGAATGGTTTTAAGTATAGCTCTCTTGTTCCTTTTCTATCAAATCTCATTGGCTTTCCGACTTCTGGATTCTGGATAATTCTTATAACTAATTTTTCAATTCTATCAATGTAAAATTTGCCAAGTTTAGATAATTGCCTAATAAAGGTCTCTGTCCGGACAATGTCTCTAACCATTTTATCTAAAACTTCTAATTTCTTTCAAAAAATCGCTGGTAGACATTTTTTTGAATCTTCCATTCTCTATGTCTTTCCAAGCTTCTTCCGTACTTTTAGCAAACTTAAGATCTTCTTCAAAATTCTTATCCAACTTATCAGCTTTTTTAAGTATTATTTGGTCTTTATTCTTAATAACAATTAGTTTATCTCCTTCTTTGATACCTTCCCTAATATCTTGAGGAATTACTACTTGTCCTTTTGAGCTCATTATGGTTATATCTATATTTTCCATAAGTAAGAGTAGTCTTACTAGTATATAAAGATTTCTATTTCACAAAATTTCAAAGAAAATCGGTGTTGGGTTTTTCTTGTATCACAGAAATATTTAAAAGA
>JACOYJ010000043.1 GCA_016181885.1 Candidatus Pacearchaeota archaeon
TGATTTAGGAGAGTGTGTTAAAGGAAATGAAACTTGCATAAATGGCAATTGGAGCGGTTCTTGTTATGGGGGGATAAGTCCTATAAACGAAATCTGCGATGGAAAAGATAATGACTGCGATTTAGCTATCGATGAGGGGAATGTTTGTGGTTCAAGCCAAAATAATTTTTCATGGGGATTTACTTATAATAATATAAGGACTAGTTTTTCTATGGGGGAGAATGTTTATGTTGCAGGGTATGCACGTAATTATAGCACTCCAGCTCCAGCAGGAGGTTTTCCAGGTGCAGTAATAAATCTCTTGAGACAAGGCCAAATTGTTGGAGGACCTAATTATTATGCAGATCCTTCTTGGTGGAAGATAAGATGGGATGATGGATTGGTTGGTTGGAGTCATGGGGGTTATTCTTGGGGCAGTGTTTTCCTTGAGAAAATTAGTGGGGGAAGTTCTTTGAGTGTTGGAGATTCTATTAAAGTTAAAGAAGGAATAAGTGGGTTGGGAGTGAGACCGATTCCCTCTGAAAGTTTTACTGCTTTAGGTTCAAAGAGTGACGGTGGGGGGGGAGTTATAATTGCTGGACCGGATAAAGACTTATTGAGGAGCGGATATTACATTTGGTGGAAGGTAAATTTCATTGGATTAGGTGAAACATGGATAAGTGAAGATAAAATTGGAAAAGCTAATGATATGCCTTCAGCTGTAAGCACTAAGTTTGTCGGAGGAAAAAATGTCGCTCTTACTGGACAAGGAGATATTTCATTAAGAATGATTCCTTTTTCAGAAACAATTATTATTGGAACTAAAAACAAAGATGACATTGGGTTTATTGTTGGTTCTCCACTTTATCTAAACAGCGAGTGGTGGTGGAGAGTTAACTTTAATGAGAATGTTTCATTTTTTGGGGAACAGGTTGAGTTATTGGGTTGGGTTAAAGAATCTTCTCTGTTTGTCCCTCTTGCCGTTAACTTTACCGTTGGAGACAGGATAAGAGTTAAGAATGCTACACAAAATCTGGCAATTAGGGAAACTCCTAGCTTGTCTGCAACATGGTATGGAGGTAAAAATACTGGAGCTATGGGAAACATTACCGGCGGACCGGAATTTAATGAGCATTATTATTGGTGGAAGATAAGATGGGATGGTGGATTAGAGGGTTGGAGTGTTGCTGATTATATAGAGTTTTATGATTAAGTGAAAATAGATTAATGTGAAAAATTTATTTTAATTGCAATTAATATAATCAATGTAAATTAGATTAATAGGAAAAAGATTTTTATGGGGGTTTAAACAATTGAATAAAGAATAAGGCGAATAAGCTGCTCAAAATACCTCCAAGTTATTATTAATCCCAATTTTTCTTTATCTAAATGGTATTAATTTCCAGAACATTCTAAATAGAGGTTAATCCAAATTAAATAATAAAAACCTGTCCAATTCGATGCATAACAATTAATTTTATATACTCTTTTTCTTTGTGTATTACATAAAAAGGGTGAATATGGTATATCCTATTAGAGGTCCTGCAAGACCGATGTATCCTATGCGCGGGTTTCCAGTCAGACAGTATCCTGCAATGCCCCAACAGAATAAACCCTCATCGCAAAAACATATTTACGGATATGTAATTGCTGGAGCGGTTATTGTTATTTTATTGCTGCTCGTTTTTTTTCAGTTTACCAGCAAGGAAAAAAGCGATCTTGTTGGATTTAAGGAGGAATTGGAGTCAGATTTGTCATCCGCGAGCATGACTGGCGCTATAACTAAGAACTATGCTTTGCCAGATGGATATAGCGAAGTCTGTTTTACAGATGTAAATGATGTTGATGCAGCAAATGTAATTGATAATTGGATTATTCAAAGAAGCGTTGTTAGGAAATCTCTCAAAAATGTATTTTTGCTAGGCGATAACAAGAAAACCTCTTTTTATATTCAGGGATTGAATGTTGCTTCATTTCCACATTATTCCTGCGCCAGAGTCGAAGATGGAAAAGTGCAAATTCAATTGAATTCAGATAATGGAAAAGTTGTTGCCAAGCTTCCTGTTAATAGCAATTACTGCAAGAACGCGCAGGAAAAAAAGCTTAGTGATGGAAGAAATCTTTGCAGTTATTTAGATAGCGTTTATTATCAAGGATATAAAGGAGAGTGCTGTTCAAGCTATGGATACTGTTGTTAAAAAGTTATTTTTGATTTTTGGAATAATTTTATTAGCCGGAGTTTTAGTTAGCGCTGTTCAGATTAATGTTGAAAGTCTTTCTAAAAGAGGAATGCATGAACAATATGCTGGAGCAAGAATTCCAATATTATCCGTTGATAATGCTGCTAAAATTTTTGATTATTACAAGTCCGATCCTGCAAATGCTGATCAGAATATTTTCAATAGCGATGTTGGGGGGATTTTTGTATCTGCGTTGGCTGCAACCCCTAGAGGAGACAGCGGAGTTCCTAGTTCAGAAACTTGTTATTCTAATGCTGATTGTGTTGCGGGAAAAAAATGCAGTTATTATAATTCTAACATTCTTAATCCCCAGATAGCTGGAAGAGGAGTTCAAGGAGTATGTGTTGACAGCTGTTTTTCTGATTCCGGGTGTTTAGATTATGAGGCATGTGTAGACAGCGATTATCCTTTAGTAGTACGTCCAGCAGAGGCGGGTATTGGCGGAGTATGTGTTAATAGTTGCTCTATTAATGATGCTTGCGGTGCTGGAGAGGAATGCTCTTATTTTGAGAATAATTTAGTCATAAGACATGCCGGCGTTGGAAGAATTTATACAGGCGTTTGCAGGATCATAGAAAACGAATGCGATTTTAATTCTGATTGTGAATATGAATTTGGTGAAGGATATACCTGCGAAGATGGCGTTTGTGCACCTCCAGAATCAGCTCAACCTTTATGCGGTGACTTAAATAGCGATGGAGTTAGAGATGTTCTTGATGTTACATTTTTAGTTAGTAATGTTTACAGGAATGGGCCAGCACCAAATCCCGCATGGATAGGCGATGTTGATGGAGATGGCTATATTGATAAGTTTGATATTGCTGCTTTATCAAATCATGTTTTTAAAAACGGAGCAGAACCGAGTTGTAGTGGTGGAGTTCATTGCGAGGGGGATTATTGCGGGAAAACTTATATAGCTGTTTCGAATTATTCCTGCGGGGACATTACAGGAGATTCTAAAGTAACTGAAAAAGATGTTGATGAATTAAGCAGGTATATCTTTAATGGAGAAACAATTCCAAGTAATGTAAAAACTGATTTAAATGGCGATGGCGTTAGCGATGTTTTAGATGTTGTTAGCATGATAAGTTATTATTACAGAAACGGACCAGCACCTAGTTGCCTGCCAAAGCCGACAGAATGCGGAGATATTAACAAAGATGGAGCGATAGATAGTAATGATATTCAAAAAATTACAGATTATATTTTTAGTGGAGAAACTCCTTCTAACTGGGTTTTAACAGACATGAACGGAGATTGTTCTTATGATATTCTTGATGTCACATCTTTGGTTAGCTATGTTAAGAGAAATGGGGCTCAGCCTCTTTGTGGTGGTGAAAAATGTATTGAGAAGAATTTGGGAAGAGTTCATACCGCAAGTGCAACAAGTTGCGGAAATATTGACAAAGATTCTGATATAGACAAGATTGATGTTGATAAGTTAAAGGATTATGTTTTTGGAGGAGTTAGTATTCCTTCAAATATTAATGCTGATTTAAATGGGGATAATGTTGCAGATGTTTTGGATGTTGTTGCATTAGTTAATTATGTTTATAGAAGTGGAAGTGCACCAACTTGCCTAGAAGTTTATGTTGAAAATAAAGCTCCTGAAAATTTAATTATTAACGGGCCAACACAAATAAGTGATTTCGGAGTTTCAAGTTCTTGGCAAATTTCTGCAAGCGATCCTGAAGGGGGCAATTTAACTTATATTATTTATTTTGGAGATGGACAGTCTTCAGAATATAGTAAAATGTTGAGCGGTGTTTCTAAGACAGTTTCTCATATTTATAATAAACCGACTCCAGACGCTGTTGGAGCAAGATACAAAATGAGATTTATAGCCAAAGATGAATTTGGCTCTCAAGCTACAATAGAACAGGATATTAATGTTGGAATTACTAATCCTGGCGGAGGAGGAACTCCTGCAGAGATAGTTGTCACAAAGCCAACTGCAGGAACATATACTGCTGGAAGTGTTATGGAAATAAAATGGACAGCACCTTCAACTGTAAGCACTGCTACTATTTATGCAATGGCAAAAACTATCTCAGGATCATGGACTAGTACTTTGATTGCAAAGAATATTCCAAGCTCTGGTGGAGGACAGTACAACCATTTATTAGGTGTCGGAGGTACAAATATTCAAGTTATAGGATATGATTCAGCTTCCAAAACATATTTGAGTGATTTGAGCGATAGCTTTACAATCACTGCTGCAAATAAAGGATTTAGCAATGGGCAAAATATAACTATTGTAGATAACCGTAATTATGCTGGTGTTCCTGCTGATTTGGTTGGAGCCCCGGTTATAATAAGTAGTATAGAGAATATAAATGATCAAACAGTTATAAATAGAATATGGCATGGATCTAAGGGAAAAATTATTGGAGGCCCACAATATTTAACAATACCTGATAGTGTTGCTACAAAATGGCTTAATGTTAACACTAATAATTGGCGCGGATGGTTCTGGAAAGTTCACTTTGATTCTGGAGTAGAAGGGTGGAGCGATGAGTTTTATTTAAAGCCAGCAGCTAATGTTTTTGCTTTCACTTCTAATAGTTTAGTTAATCCTGTTAGTGTTTATGTTGGAGACAGCAATAAATGGAGAGTTGAGACAAATGTTCCTTTAGCAGGAAATCCTTGCTCTGGTTCAATTACTTATGACATTAATTGGGGGGACAGCAATACATCCAGATATGTTGTCAACTGCCCTTATTCTATTGGATATGTTGATGCAGAGCATATTTATACAAGAAATGGGACATTTACAATTACCGGAAAAGCAACAAGCACAATGACAAACTGGGTGGGAACAGTGACGAGGGCTTTGAGTGTTATTGCTTCTTATAAACCAATAATAATAGATAAGCTTGAAGTTCAAGGAATAGATACTAATGGAATGATTTGACATTTAGGATAAATTGGGGTGATGGAACTACTGATTCTAGCTATACTGGAGTGAGTGGATTTTCAAATCCAACACACACTTACTCGAGCATTGGCAACTGGAATCCTATATTAACCGTTACTGATTTGGTAGGACAGAAAACAGTCAGACAATTATACAATCCCTCTTCAATAAAACCTCCTGTGCTTAGCAATGTAAATTGCCCATCAACCTTTACAAGAACTTATCAAACAAATTATATTACTTGCACATTTAAGATTGATAGTCAAGATGGGTATGGTGTTGGATATACCATTGATTGGGAGGGAGATGGTGTTATAGATTATACTACTGATGGCAATGGTTTGCTAAGTGGTCAGACACATACTCGGTCTAAAGCTTGTTCAACCTCGATTTGCAGCGCAGGGACATGGGCAACAACAATAAGAGCGAGAACTAAGTGGTGGGCTGAGCCCGTTGTTAAAACTATTGTTGTGAGTTAATTTTAAATATCATTCTTTCCAATTATTAATATAAAAGATGGTGCAAATTAATCCTAATAATCGTATTAGAACTTTTCCAAATAGGTTTCCGCGAAAACCTAAGAAGAAAAAATTTTATCGATCAAAATATTTTTTGATAGCTATACTTGCTTTAATTGTGGTTTTAGTTTTAATTCTTATGATTAAAAAAGAAGATTCGGTGTGTGAGGGTAGTTTTTGTGTTTCAGACCTCGCTTTAAATAAAACAGATCTTGAATCTGGAGGTTTTATTGTTATTGGAGAACCTGTGAATGCAAAGATTTATGGCGAGGGAAATACACAAGAACTAGAAAATTATGGCATTCAATCCTACTCAAATGTTGAAGGATACTCTATAACATTTAAAGTTGAAAATGAGTATACCTATGAAACTATTAATATTAATGGTACTTTTGCTTTCTATCCAGGTACAAGCAATTTTGAAGGGATTTCAAAATTAGTTATCTTTGATTCTTATGAGGATGCGATAACTTATTACTCTTCTTTTAATAAGCCGTACAATCAGACAAGCTACACTTATAACTATTATTATTCCCCCAAGATTGGAAATCTGAGTTATATTCTTAAGACAACTGAAAAAACTTTTAGATACGAAAATAATGATCCTGGATCAGAAACAATAGATTATTACATTGAGGATTATCAAGTATATTTCGTTTATAATAGGATGTTTTTTTATATTAAAGTTTATAAGAAGGACATGGACATAAATAAGTTAGTTGCCCTTTCTAACGAGATAATAGATCGATATATTAATTACGTTAAGTAATTCTTAATTTTAGTTAATTTTAAATATTCTTTATTCTAGATATTATTATGGTTGAAGGTATAATTTCATTTTCAGACTGATAAATTTTTGTTCTTAACAAAAACTTTATAAACTATAGTTGTTCTATAGAGATATGATAACAACAATACAGCTTAATGATAATGTTAAGAGAGCTTTGGATAGAATGAAAGAGACTGGAAAAGAGACTTATGAAGAGGTTATTGTTAACTTAATGAGAATTGTTGATGAGCAAAAAAGAAAACAAGAAGAACTTTTAATTGAAGGATGTAAAGTCATGGCTGAAGAAAGCTTAAAGATAACCAAAGAATTTGAAGCCATAGAAAATCTGGATAATTGGGAGTGGAAATAATGAAAAGAGGGGAAATATTTTTGGCGGATTTAGAGCCAGTAAAAGGAAGCGAGCAAGGAGGAATAAGGCCTGTGATTGTTGTTCAAAATGATGTATCTAATAAAAATTCTCCGGTTACGATTATTGCAGCCATTACTTCAAAAGTATTTGACAAAGAATATCCAACAAATGTTTTTATTTCAAAATTAGATTCTGGGCTTGATAGAGACTCCACTATAATGTTAAACCAGATAAGAACAATAGACAAATCTAGAATCATTAGAAAAATATCTCTATTAGGAAGAGACATTATGGATAGTGTGGATCTGGCGATTAAAGTAAGTTTGGAATTAGATTAAGATGGTTGAAGACATAATATCATTTTCAGACTGGCAGAAACTTGACTTGAGAGTTGGAAAGATATTGAAAGTTGAAGAAATTGAAGGTGCTGACAAACTCTGGAAGTTAGAAGTTGACCTTGGCAAGACTATTGGAAAGAGGATTATATGCGCTGGAATTAAGGAGTTTTATTCTAAGGATGAGCTGAAAGGCAGAAAGATTGTTGTTGTTGAGAATTTGCAGCCAAGAAAAATGAGGGGAATTGAAAGCCAAGGGATGCTGTTGGCCGCTGTCAGCGACGATGAAAGTAGTGTTGTTTTGTTAGACCCAGGGCAAGATTCTGAAGTTGGGTGGAGAGTTAGTTAATTTTACAGATATCTTTATATAAAACATACTCTTAGATCTTTTATGAATAAAACTTATAGGCGTATTGATGACAAAACTATTTTAGATAAATTTGTAGAAGATTTTTGTAGAATTGTTGAAAAGCATGTAAAGTATATTGTTTGCTCTGGTTTTGTTGCAATAGCGCATGGGAGAACAAGAGGGACAGAAGATATAGATATGATAATTGAAAAAATTCCTAAAAGAATATTTATTGAACTCCATAATGATTTAAGAAAAAGTGGATTTGTCTGCATACAATCAGACCATGCAGAAGAGATTTATGGTAATTATCTGGTTAATGGGAATAGTGTGAGATATGTTTATGAGGAAGAGGGTTTTTTCCCGCCAGAAATGGAAATAAAGTTTGCTAAAGATGAACTTGATGAAGCCCAGTTGAACGAGAGAATTAAATTGCCTTTAACAGGATTAGACATTTATTTTTCATCAATTGAAGGCAATATAGCATTTAAGGAAGAGCTTTTGAGGTCAGATAAAGATATTGAGGATGCAAAGCATTTAAGGATTATCTATGAAGGAAAGATTAATGAAGCCAAAATTGATATGATTAAACATAAAATAGATAAATTGAGGCTTAAGAGATGAGTAGAAATAAAACACACGATGAGCAGATTTAAAGATAAGAAAATTAGAGATTTTTATTCATTCGTCCAAGCATGGTTGAATGATGGCAAGATATAGAATATGACTCGAGATAAAACTCACAAAGAGCAAGTTGAAAGATGGGCAAGATATGTTAAAGAGAACCCTGAAAAGTGGAAGGAAAGGGTAAAACCCTTTATAGATTCGCAAATCTTGATGTCAAGAAGATTTTATAAAAAACTTGCTGAAACAGAGGCAGGAAAGAAAAAAATAAAAATGTTAAGAAATTTCCATCAAGCTAGATTATAAATAATTTTATATACCTCTTTTTACTATCAGTTTGGATAAAAGATGGTGCAGATGAATCCCCAGATTAGGCCTGGAATTTCTTTTCAAAATAGATTTCCGCCCAGAAGACCTCCGATGATTCCCGGGTTTCCTGGAATGCCTCGGAAAATCCCAGTTACTAATAAAGAAAATTTTTTCAAATCCAAAAAATTTTTAGTTCTTCTTAAATCCAAAAAATTTTTAGTTCTTCTTGCAGGAGTTGTATTGATTTTCTTGATTATTTTAATGGCTGTTTTGTTAAAGGAAAATAAAAATGAAGGGCTCATATCGTGCAATGACAATTCTGATTGCTCCAACTATAAGGTTTGCACTGGCGGAACTTGCGTCTCGCAGAATTTAGTTGCGTGCTCTGAGGGGCAAACTAGGGAATGCGGACTGAATGATTTAGGAGAATGTTCTTTTGGCGTTGAGAGATGCGCTGATGGCCAGTGGTCTGGGAGCTGTGAATTGGAAGTTCGCCCGACCATTGAAATCTGCGACTCATTAGATAATGACTGCGACGGAAATATAGATGAAGAAAATATCTGCGGAAATGGCGGGGGTTCAAGCAGCGGCGGAGGAGATGATTTCAGCTGTCAGAATGGCACTACAAAAGTTTGTGGTATTGATTTAGGAGAGTGTGTTAAAGGAAATGAAACTTGCATAAATGGCAATTGGAGCGGTTCTTGTTATGGGGGGATAAGTCCTATAAACGAAATCTGCGA
>JACOYJ010000002.1 GCA_016181885.1 Candidatus Pacearchaeota archaeon
CCTAGCAAATACATGTCTGACAAACTCTTTTTCATTACTATCGTCGTAGTTTAGCTAATTTTTAAGCTTTTTTGGTCCGTTTTCTGGTCAATCACCTAATTTAATATTGTGTCAATGCGAAATCAAATAAATCAAAGCCTCTTGCTTAAATTAAGCTCAACAACCCAATTATCCCTTATGTCATCGGCTAAAGCTCCGGAATATCTAACATTTGCCTCTCCGTTGAAACTTGATAAGAATCCGCTTCTTGGCATTGTTATAGGAATTTTTAAATGAGTCTCAAAATGGCTGAATCCAGTCTTTTCTCTGAACGCATGAGCATTATATCCCAATTCAGCTCCAACAGCCAAAGTTCTTCCGAAGCATGAACCTTCCCCATCAAGCAGGCAGAGATCTTTCTGCGCCGATAGTCCAAAATAACTTCCTTCGTTAACATTAAATTCAGCCTCTAAAGATGGCTGATAAGGAATATCAAATGTGGCTCTTCCCAAAAAAACATCAAGACCTTTCCAACTATCATTTTTTCTTGATAATTTTCTAACATACCCAGTCCTAAAATTCATGTTCTCTGGAATCATAAAAGCATAATCAGCGCCTAATTCAACCCTGTCAAATTCGCCATCGCGAAAATCAAAATTTGCAAGGGCTGATAAATTCAAATTTCCCTCATCTAAAGGCCTTTCAAATCTTAAAGCAGGTCTTGCAACAGTATGATTGTCTTTTAAAATTCCGTTGTCGACATATTTTGATGCGAAAGTATTTTGAAAATCAGCTGTCCAGTCTCTTGCATTTGAATTTTTTGGAACAGCAACTGAAGTTAGAAATGCCAATGCGCCAATGCCAAGAAGTTTCTTTATCCCTTTCATACTGGGAAGTTATTTATTGCCTTTATAAATATTATTGTATTCGAGGATAATTTTATAAATAAAGAAATATCTGGATTTTTATGAAAAACAATTTAATAGAACTGGCATTGATTTTTGGGCTGGCTTTTGGGAGTTCGTCATGCATGTTTCCAGTGCAGACAGGAATTCAGAGAAAAAGACCATGCTGGCCTGAGGAAAAAATTCCCGCATGGAAATTAAAAGATGCTTTTCAAAACCACAGATTTGGACATTACTATTATATGTGCAGTTATTACTCTTATCCTGCAAGAATTGGAGACGATTTTTTTGTATTATATACACAGGAAGACGGATATGAAAACGATTCTCTCGAATTCAAAGAGTTTCAAAGAGGGATTTTAAGGGAAACTAAAAAGAAAGGGGATATTGATTGTCTTAAGTGGCAAGATAGTATTTTGACTGTTGTAAAAAATGGATTTATTATGATTCCTGATGCAAACAGAAATGGGCTGCCTGGGGATTGAAATTATCTAAATAAAAACGAAAAAATAAAATGAATATCGGAGAGTTAATTGTTGAAAAAAGATTAGTAAACGTGGATAATCTTAATGGGAGGGTTTACAGAATTGGAGATAGCAGATATTGTGTTAAGATAAGAAAAGGGTTAAATAATTTTAAAGAGTATAATGATAGAAAATTAAAACATGAATTTGATGTAGCTGAAGAACTGTATCATGCTGGAGTTTCCGTTCCAAAACCAGAAGGAGTTATTGGGATAAGAGATCCAGAAACAAGTAATTTTTATCCTGGATTTGTTATGGAATATGTTAATGGAATAGATTTGCATAAAATAAGCGATAAGTCCTTGTTTAAAATAATCTTTAGACTAAAAGACAAGGAAATGGAATTAGTTAAATTATTAGGATTTATTCCAGATGATGGCTATTATCTCTCAAATTCTATTTGGTGTCCTGAAGGAAAAAAAGTTTATTTGATTGATTTTGAGCATTGGAAAAGAAAATAACGATTAAATTTAAATATCCCCCGCCTTTTCCAGAAAGATGACAAGAAAAATTGTTCCGTTGATTGTTGCTGGAATAATTTCTACATTGTGTCTTGGTTCAAAAGCACAAGAATTGCCAAAAGATACTTCTAAGATTGTTCAGCAGGATTCTCTTTATGTTAAAAAATCACAGGCAACTTCAATTAAACATAATAATCCCGGAGTTCTTGAATTAAGCATTAAGGCAGTTCAATTTGGCAAAAAAACAAGAATACAGCTTTTTTACTCAAGCCCCATTAATTTCAAAATTAGAGGAGCCTCTTTTACAGATAAAAAGAAAGATATATGCAAAGTATTAAATGAAAAGCTTCCAAAATATGAAAAGTCTAGAGAGATAGTTTATGTTACGGAATATGAAAATCCGCTATTAAACAGGGAAGAGGTTGATGAGCTAATGAAATGCCTGAATGTTAATAGATATTGGATTTATCATGGAGATTATTTCTTTTAGGAATATTTCTTTGAAACTCCGCCGTCTTTTCTTATTTTTATCACATTATCCACAAAACCCTCGATTTTTTGCTCGTGGCTTACAATTATAAGCTGATTTACTTTTAGCTGCTCCAGGACACTGCGCATTTTATCAAGCTGGCTCTCTGAAAAGCCATCTGTCGGCTCATCGAGAATGACAAAATCGCGGGTTTTTATCTTTGATAAAAGCGAATTAATGACTTGGTTTAGCGCAAGCCTGTAAGCAAGAGCGACAGCAGTTCTCTCTCCTCCTGAAAGGTAAGCATAATCAATTTCATAATCATGCTGCTCTATTATAGGCGTGAAATTTTCATCAAGCTTTATATTAAAATTCTCCGGCACAAGCATTAAAAACCATTCCTGCAGGAGTCTTGAGAAATCCCCTTTAAGCTTAACCATAACATTTTTTTCTATAGATGAAACTAATGAGACAAAATCTTTTGAAAGCCATGACTCCAAAGAAGAAATATAATTAAGCTGTTTTTTTATTTCCTCGAGTCTTGCAATTCTTTTTTTATTTTCTGCAATCTGGTGGCTGAAAACCTCTATTTCTTTTTTTAATTCTGCAAGCCTTATCTCTGACAGCTTCTCGTTCTTTAGCGCAAGGTTTAATTCTTTTTGTTTTTCATCAAACAAACCCTGATATTTTCCCAATTCAAAGATAATATCCTTTAGTGATTCAATATGCTTGTTCAAAAATGCGATATCTTTTTCAAGAGCCTCAAGAGAGCTGCTTATTTCATCGTACCTCTTTTTCTTGTCGTTTAAATCCTGAATCTTTATCTTTAAAATTCTTAAATCCTGTATTGCCTTTTCCTTGAGAGATATTTCAGCGTCGATATTTAGAATCTCCAAAGACAGCTTCTTTTTTTCCACCGATGAAACCTCTATATCCTTCAAATTCTTTGAAATATCAGCGTCAAGCTTGTTTGAGACATTTGCCTTATAGTTTGGGTCAACGTCCTGGAGGCAAGTCGGACATATGTCTAAGCGGGATATGTTTTCCTTAATGGAATTGCTTTCTTTATTCTTAAGCGATAGTGAATTTATCTGGGAGGCAACTTCAAGATTTTTATCGAGAAGCTCCTGTCTCTTAACTATTTTAACTTTTATTTCATTCCCTATTGATGCTATCTCAGACTCATCAAAAGATATCGATAAAAGCTCTTTTATTTGCTCTTGGAGCGTTGAGAGCATTTTTTTATTGCCTGTTGCCGCATCCATCTTATTTATGATCATTATCTTGGCCTTTTCTATTTCCTGTTCAATTTTTTTTCTTTCATCAACCCTGCTCTGGATATCTTTAATTTCTTCCTGTATTCTTGCAGATGCCTCCCGCTTCAAAAAAACTTCTTTTTCCAGAGACATTAAATTCATGCTCTTATCATCAAGCTCTTTTTCTTTGCTTTCCAAGTCAAGCCTCTCCTGGTCCAGGCCTGCAGTAAGCCCTTCCTTAAGTCTCTTTTCCTCACGCAGTCTTGCAGCAACAATGCCAGCATTTTCGAGAACTTTCTTGTATTTATCAATGCCGAAAACATGCCTTAAAGTATTTATTCTCGTTTCAGCATCCTGAAGAATTATCTCTTTCATCTCTTCTTGGGGGGTATAAACTGTAAACTTATACAGCAAGTTCTGTTTCTTGGAAAACTCCTTCGGGTAGCTTAACAAACTAAGTATTTTATCTTTCAGTTCTGTGACTGCTATTTCCTGCTTTCCCCCGTCAATTGTTATTGAACAATAATCTTGGGAAATTGCTTTTCCTCTTTTAAGAGTTCGTTCAACAATAACTTCCTGTCCGTCAACTTCAAATAACAAGATGACTCCCCCGTCTTTCTCCCCGTTTTTCAAGAGTGAAGAGCCTCTTTGACCTGGCTGCAAACCGAATAAGGCAAATTCTATTGCCAATAATATGGAAGTTTTTCCAGAGCCAATATCGCCCGATAATAAAATTGAGCCATCTGGAAATTCTACCTCCTGCTCCTCGTAGCTTCTTATATTCTTAAGCTTTATTTTTTTTATTCTCATTTTAAAAACCTACGGTTTTTATAATCCCTCAAGCAACTTTCTCTTTTTGCCCCCGATGAAAGTTTGAACACCATTTTAAAGCCCGAATATTTTCTGGGATGCCTCCATTAATCTTTTATTAAAATTATCAGTTGTCTCGCCTTCCTGTTTTTCTATTGACAGGGAATTAATTAGCTGCTGGACCAAGTGATTGAACCCTGATTGGTTTTTTTCAGAATAAAACTTTATGGTTTCCTCTTCTATGTTTTCTGGATTATTTATGTTGATATCTGTGTCAATCTGCTTATTCTTTAGTTCATGCGTGTTCTTTAAAAGAAAATACGCGCCCTTCCTTTTAACGAAGCTCTCTATTTCTTGAAATTTTATGTCAGTATTAGTTCCATTTTCTAATTCGCCAGCAATTCTAAGCAGTATTACTTTGTCCTGGACGTTTTTTTCATTGAGCTCTGCAATAATTTTATCTGTGGCTGTAATTGCGTCCTTAACTTCTATAGTTATCGGCAAAACCTCTTTTATTTTGAAATTTATTCTTTTCAAGCTTACCTTTGGAAAGGTTTCAACTATATACATGCCCCCGTGGCCAAGGTCTTCTAATTCCTGAAAATTATTTGGAAATGTCGGGCCAGGATATACCAGCTTATCATATTGGAAATCAACGTGAATGTGGCCGAGAGCATAGTAATCTGCTTTTTGAAGAGAATCATATTCTACAGCATCTATCGGCATATTCCCCCTTACTTTGTCTATAGTAGTATGCAGCATAAATATCTTAAATAATCCAGGGGCGTCGTTAAACTTTGTTCTTCTTATATCCGGCACTTCAAGGCCAGACTTTCTTCCAGGATATCCATAGATTGCAATTCCTTCATACACTACGGGGTTTAGATAAAGAAACTCGCCACGCTCTTCAATGCTCTCAACATTTTTGCAAAATCCGGCTTTTTCAAGCACATCAAGGAAAGTTTTCCCCGAAACAGAATAATCGTGGGAGCCGGCAATAATAAAACACGGAATTTTAGCTTCCTTGAGCTTCCTGAATTCTGCAAAAGATTCTTTCAGAATTTCTATTCCGGGAAAAGCTGTATCGAATAAATCTCCAGCTATAAGAACAAAATCCGGCTTCTCTTTTATGCATGAATCTATAGCCATCCTAAAAGACTGAAGATTAAGCTCTTGCAATTCTGGGTATTTCCAACCCCCAAGATGGCAATCTGCAATATGCGCGAATTTGACCATTTTAAAAACCTACGGTTTTTATAATTCCTCGAGCGATTTTCTCTCTGCTCGACCATTGTGAAGTCGTTATACATAAACAACTTTTCTCGCTTCTCAATAGCCTCGATCCCTCAGGGAAAATCTTGGTCCCGTAAAGACCTGCGGTTTTTTTACAAAAACCTTATAATTGGAAGATAGTAATAAGATATATAAAATCTATGGTGCTTAAGTGAATAAAAATGAAGAGGTATAACATACTATTCGGAGGAAAAGCTGGACAGGGGCCAAATCTTATCACTAATTTAATTGGCGGGGCTTTGATAAAAAGAGGATATTATGTGTTTTATGCCAGAGATTACCAGTCCCTGATAAGAGGCGGACATAACTTTAATGTGCTAACTTTTTCTAATGAGCCGGTTTACAGCAACGATTCAAAATTAGACGTTATAATTTGCATGGATGAGGAAACAGAAAAAATTCATCAGAAAGACCTAAAAAAAGACGGGTTTATACTTAAGGGAAGCAGCGACAATATGTATTATGCTGGAAGAATATTTAAAATGCTGGGCATGGACTTAAAGGAGCTTGAAAATGCGTTAAAAGAGCTTAAGAATTTTGAGAACAACATGCAAGCTGCTAAAAAAGGTTATGAAGAAGAAAAAAATACTTTATGCGAAACAATATCTTCAAAGAAAAAATTGTATTTTGGAAGCGGCACTGAAAATATAGCCATAGGGGCAATAGATTCTGGACTGGATTTTTACTGCGCTTATCCTATGACGCCTTCAACGCCTCTTTTGGGGGAGCTCGCAGGCAGGCAGATTGAGGAAAATTTTATTGTTCTGGAATTAGACAGCGAGATTTCTGTTATTGGAGCTGCAATAGGGACAGCGATAACAGGAGCTAAGGCAATGGTTGGAACTTCTGGCGGAGGCTATGATTTAATGACTGAGTTTGTGAGTATGGCGGGAATGGCTGAAATTCCTCTAGTAATCTATCTCGCACAACGACCAGGTCCTTCAACAGGCTTGCCAACTTATACTGCGCAGGGAGATTTAAATCTTGCAAGGCATTCCGGACACGGAGAATTTATAAGAACTGTTTTTGCGCCCGGAGATATAAACGAATGCCAGGAACTTGCCAGCCAGGCGTTTTACTTTTCCCAAAAATACAAGATTCCATCAATAGTCCTAAATGACAAGCATCTTGCAGAAAGCTTTTACACATCTACGGAAGTTCCGAAGCTTATTCATTCTGAAAAAACAACTTTTCTAAGGAAATATAATAGCTATGAACATGGAGAAGATGGAATAGTTACTGAGGATTCTGAAGTTGTAAACCAAAATGTGAAAAAAAGATTTGCAAAGCAGGAAGAAATAAAAAAAGATGCAAAAAAATTTACAAGATACAAGATTCTTGGAGATAAAGATTCAAGTAATATGATTGTCTCTTGGGGAAGCACGAAAGGGGCAATATTAGACGCAATGAAGGATTTTGAAGTTCAATTTTTGCAAATTATTTATATGGACCCTTTCCCGGAAGAAATTGAAGAAATTATTGACGGGAAAAACTTAATCTTGATAGAGAATAATGCTACCGGACAGCTTGGAAGCCTTATAAGGGAAAAAACAGGCGTTTTAATTTCAGAAAGAAATAAAATTTTAAGATATGACGGAAGGCCTTTTTTGGCCGATGAATTAAGGGGAGAAATAAAGAGGAGGTTGAGATGAAAGAAATAGCCCCACAAATAATGAGGCAAAGATTATTAGTTGAAGGGTTTTATAAGATAAGTGTTAATAAAAAAACCATTAATAGATATTTTAACGAGATCTGTAAATATTTGAAATTGAAAATGTATGGAAAACCAATAATTTTCTCTCCAGGAGGAGAAGGTAAAAAAATTAATCAAGGTTATGATGCTTTTGTACCATTAATTGATTCTGGAATTTCAGTTTATATTTGGTCTAATGCAAAGTTCTTCTCTCTAATAATTTATACATGTAAGAGATTTGATGAGAAAAAAGCACTTACTTTTACAAAGAAGTTTTTCAAATTAACTAAATTCATCAAAAAAACATTTTAAGATGCCAGAAGACAAGAAAAAAGTAAATCTTTTCACATCAAAGAAATCAACATGGTGCCCAATGTGCCCGAATTTCCACATACTTGCAGGTGTAAAGAAATTCGTTGAGGATGAAATAAATTCTGGAAAGAAAAAAGAAGATTTTGCCATGGTCGCTGGAATAGGATGTCATGCAAAAATATTTGATTACCTGGATTTGCAGGGGCTGAATACCCTGCATGGAAGAGTGCCTCCTGTCTGCATGGGATTAAAGATTGGAAATCCAAATATTAATGTGCTTGGATTCTCGGGGGATGGAGATGCTTATGCTGAAGGAATGGAGCACACTATTCATGCTGCAAGATATAATTCAAATTGGAAATACGTTATTCATAATAATCAGGTTTTTTCATTAACTATTGGACAACCGACACCAACTACAGAAGTTGGATTTAAGGAAAAAACAACACCCTTGGGGGTAAAGATGCAGCCAATTAATCCGATAAAGCTTATGCTTTCTGCAGGAGCAAGTTTTGTTGCGAGAGTATTTGCCGATGTAAAGCAGATAGACTGGGTTTTAAAGGAAGCCATAAAACACAGGGGATTTGCCTTCATAGAGGTTTTGCAGCCATGCATAATTTTTCATGAGCATGCAATGAAGTATAAAGAAAGACTCTATTCTCTGGAAGAAAGCGGGCACGATAAAACTTCAATGGAGCAGGCAATGAAAAAAGCAGATGAGTTTGATTACAACAATGCCAATAAAATTCCCATAGGGGTTTTCTACCAGGTTGAAAGGCCTATTTTTGAGGATGGATTTCCTCAGCTCAAGAACCTGAAAAATGGCTTGAAGGGAATTAAGAGATGATTACTTTTTTTCTGCGAGGATTCCTTTTATATTTGGAGTGATATAAATTGTTCCGAATAATCCTGTATTAAAAACTTTTAATTTGTAGTAAACTTCCAATTCTATCGGAATCATGCGCCCGGCAATTCTCTTGAAAGAAGCCGTAACCTTGGGAATTCTTGGAGAATTATTATTTATTCTTCCAGTCAATACCAAGTCGAAATTTTCTCCAAAAGAGGAATTAGTTTCCAAGCTATATTTTTTGGCGTGTTGAGAACTTCCCTGAAAGATAAAAGACGGGGTCGGAATTTCACCAGTTAAAGCCTGATTTATCAAACTAACAAGAGTAGATGGCCTTTCTATCTTTGAAAAGCTAATCCGGTTTTGATACAAAACCATGTTCTTTGGGTAGTCAAATTCCCTTTCGCAGTAAATAACACTATCATGAACTGCCTCCTCGGAAAAATTAAACAATTTATCTTCATGAGAATCTATTACCCTTATCTCCAATTCTGTTTTGTTTTTATCCTTTCTTAAATTAAAATTTCCTGTGAAACCTTCTTCATTAGGCAAAATTTGATAAAAAAAATTAAACCTGTCTGGAAAAGAATTTTGAGAGACGATTCTTTCAATTTTTAAGGAATCTGGAAGATTGTACGGAGCATATTTAACATCATAGGCTGAACCTTTTTCTGGAATAAACAGGCAAGCTGCTGTGGTCGCTGCAGCCGCTAATAAAATTAATTTATCTTTGATATCTTTCTTTTGGACCATGTTTCATAAATAAAAAGTTTCTCATAAAAGAGCTTTTTTGTTGCCAGCAAACGTGTATTGCATCTTTTAAATATCTTTTTAATTCGTGAAATAGGCGTTAGAGAGCTGATTAATAAAAGAACTCTGCCATTTTCATTTAAATGCCTTTCAAAGTTATTTAAGAATTTTAGGATGGTTTCATCTCCGTTTTTTCCGCCGGTTGTGTCTTTTCTCGAATCAAACTTATTTTCTGGAAGATATGGCGGATTAAATATCATTAAGTCGAATTTTCCTTTTACTTTTGAGAATAAATCTGATTTTATGATTTTTGACTTTGGAAATTCTTTTTTTAAATGGCTTATCGTCTTAGGATTAATATCTATTAAGGTTAAATCAGCTGGATTAATCCCCATCTCAATTAAAACTCTAGCTAATATTCCGCTGCCGCTTCCCATATCAAGTGCCTTAAGATGATGATTTTGGATTAATAATTTAGGAGCCATTTTTCTCAATACTTCTAAAAGAAAAAAAGAATCTTCAGCTGGCTCGTAAATATCTGGCATTTTGACATAAGAAATGCTTTGTTTAATTATTTTTATGTTGTTTCATTTAATATTTATTAGCAAAAAACAGAGTTAATGATAATATAATTTTTCTGCGAATTAATATATAATAATTTTTTTTATCTTGATGATTTTAAAAACATTTAAATAATAGAAATATTTTATTTATTATATGGAAGCAGTTATTGCATCAGCATCTCCAGAAATAAAAAGAATGGGAAATGAAATTCTTGCATTGTTGTCAAGAAGTGGGCCATTGGATTTAACACAAATGGTTGTTGGAACATGGATCTCTGAAGATGAAATCTTTCAAGTTAGGGATTATTTATTGGAGCGAAGACTTATTCAATATAGGCCAGATAAAGAACGTGAACATATGGAAAATCCTATGCTTAAAGTTTATGGCCTGCCAACTATCAAATTAGCAGACATCATAGGCTATCTAAGATCATTTATGTCCAAATAAAGCCAATTCTAAACTTTGCTACGCAATTTTCAGAACTTCGTAACTAGAAAAGAATATAACAACTATTAGGCGGTTCGCAAAGCTCGTTCGCCGATAAAGACAATAATAATGTGAAAAATATTTTTAAGTTTTGGTAAGTTAATCAAAGCGAATTCGAGTTATTATAATTCTTCCGATTTCCTTACTGGTCTTTGACCAGTGGCAAGCTTTTTCTTTTGATTTTACTTGAGTATGATAGCCGAGATACTCGGCTCTTGAAAGTTCATTAAACATAGTTGGAACTTTCTCAAACTAATTAAATCTTTTGTTAATGAAAATGAAATTTAATCCAGTTAGATATAGTTCTGCTGTCGGTGAAAGTTGGCATCACTTTTCATCAAAAACAAAATACTGTCACCCCATATTTGATATTAAAGAAATCCGTGAAGAATGCCATCGATTGCTCATAGAAGCTTTTGAAAGAAATAATATCAGATATGAAGAGATAGGTTTTGATAATAACCATGTTCATGCGATGGTTGATATTGGATTGTATAGCAGACCTCAACTTGCGAAGCTTGTAAGAGGTTATGTCGGAAAAAAACTTCTTGCAAGATTTCCGTGGATAAAGCAAAAATATTTTTACGGAAGCGGTCTTTGGAATCCTTCTTATTATTTAGAATCTGTAGGCAAAGATAAGGAATTTATCAAAGGTTATATTAGAAAACAAAGATATTTTTCAGGGCTTCAGAAAAAGTTAAGTGATTTCTTCTAAGCTTATTCATGCCACTGGTCTATAGCGAGCGACGTCAGATATTGCGAGCGGTGACCAGTGGTTCTTGACATTAAATATTGCGAAGCCGAGCGATTTCACGAGCAAATTTTTATTAATAATCGAGTGAGGTCGCGAGTAGACTAAATTTAAGCGAGCCTTTGAGCAAGAGATTAATCCAAAAACTTATTCAAAAACTCTATCAGATCTTCTTTGAAGAAAAAGACTGCTGCAAGAACCCCTAAAAGAGCGATAAGAATGATAATTAATATTATTGTGACAGCGTCTAAACCAGGTCTTTTGTATTCGCCGTAAGCTGAAACCTTTTCGCTTTGGTCAGCTTGTACAGTTGTTCTTAATTGCTTGAATCTGTTTATTATTGACTCTTTTTCTTCTTCAGACATAGTGCTTTGCTCTGGGTTTTGATAATGAATAGACGGTCTGAGAACCGGAACACTTCTTTGAACTGCCTGAATTGGTTCTTGCGTTGATTGCTCTTGGATTATGGGGGGAGCCGACGTTTGGAGATTAGGCTGAATTGGAGGCTTGTATAAATTGGCTGCTGACATATGTTGTTGAGGCTGAATTGCTCTCGTCTGCTGAACTGGTTGCTGAAATGGCTGTCGGGGAGGCTGTTGAATAGCTTGTTTGTGCAACGCTCTCGCAGCTTCTTCAATTTCTTCTTTGGGATATCCGGAATTATAAAAGGACTGCATCGCATTTTGAAGCGACTCACCCTTTGATAAAGCCAATCGCAAACCGCCAAGAATATCCTCTCGAACCATTATAAAATAAGGCAGAGGAGATTTAAAAATGTATTATTAAAATTCAAGAACCTTTCCATCAGAACAAAGATGAGAGGTTTCTCCAAGCTTGTAGCCAAATTCTTTAGCAAGTTCCACCAACGGAGCTTCCTGTTCTAAAGAACCATGGGCTGGAATAATGTGCTTTGGCTTTGTCATTCTGATTAATTCTCTCATGTCATCTCTGCTTCCATGCCCGTGAACATGTATGTCTGTCTGAATCTTTACGCCAAGTCTTCTAAATCTCGAATCCATTTTTTCTCTTGCTAGGATGTTTATTGAAATTGGAATAACACTTGAAGAGAAAAGCAAGTGGTCGCCGGGCTTAAAAGAGAAAGGAGTTTCTCCTTTTGAAATCCTATCCAATATAGAACCTTCTTCAGCCTGGTGGCCTGTGCAGACAACTACATACTTCCCCCTTTCTTTTTCTAATTTATTAAGAAAAGAATTTACCTGTCTCCTGTATTTTAATATCTTTATTTGATTAACAAACGGGCATTGTTTAACTTTTGTTGCAGCGCCGACGTATTTTGCAAGGCTTCTTCCAAGAAAAATAATCTGTCTATTTGTTCTCTTTGCCATGTTAACTATGTTCATGAGCCTCTCTATGTGAGAGGAAAAAGTTGTAACGAAAATTGCCGAATTCTTATCGTGAATATTCGAAAAAGCTTCTTCTAAAAGATGCGCCGCGATTTTTTCACTGCCGGGCTTTTTCTCTGTTCTGGAATACAGGGCATCTATAACCATTACCTTAATGCCTTTTTTCCCAAGTTCTTTCATCTTGTAATATGTTGGAGGTTTTCCCAAAGTCGGGTAGTTGTCAAACTTTAAGTCTAAAGCGTAAAAGAAAACCCCCTCTCTTGTGTGAAGGGCAGGAAAAACACATTGTATTGTGGAATGAGTGGTGTGGATAAAATCCACACGATAATTGTCGCTCTTTCCTTTTATGAAGTGAGCAGAGTCTGGATGCACGACAATTCTTTTATTATTTAATGTTATCTTTTCATCTTCTAAAACAGCTTCAAGAAACTGCATCGTGAAGGGGGTTCCATAAATCTTTGCGTTTGGATATCTCTTTGCAATATAAGGAACACTGCCTATATGGTCAAGATGAGCGTGGCTTATAATTATAGCAACGACGTTTTTGCTCCATCCCAATTCGTCTAGAACCCTATCATCAGGAATAGCTCCAAATTTCCTTAAGTCATTTTCAGCGTATTTCTGAAAGCCTTCGTCCTGCAATTCCACTATGCCAGGAATGTATAACCCTGCATCGAATATGAAAACGTCTTCTCCAGTCTTGACTGCAGTCATGTTCTTTCCAACTTCTTCAAATCCGCCTATCGTGCAAACTTCCATGAAAACCTCCTGCGGGTTTTCTATCCAGCTTCCACCGAATCTTTCCTTTGCCTCCGATGGATTCGGAAAAAAACCTACAACATCTTATAAGTTAGAATGTGTAGTTTAAAAATGCTTTTAGAAAGTTTAGAATAGAAATAGTTAAAAAGTAAAAAGAAGTTAGTTAATAATGGATTTAGAACAAGAAACTTACGATATAAATAAAAGGCTTAATAGAATATCTGATATGCTAGTTGAAAATGAGGGGAGATTTTTTAAAACATTAATAAAATATTGTTTAATAGCCTCGGCAGTTGTTGGAATCGGGGTTCCTGTTGCTTCTAAGCATTATGCAAAACATGAAGTTGGATTATATTCTCAAGCTAGAGAATTAAATGCAGAAATCTCCCAAGTTAAGAGGAATATCTTTGGAAAAGAATTATTTTATTATAGGCCTGCAGACACTACGCTTACTCAAACAGAATTCATTGAAAGAGCTGCTGCAAGAAGAGATTCATTAGTCCATGAAATGTATAATCCTATAAGCTCCTTCAACGAATATTTTTAGCACAGGTTGGATTAACTAAGCCAAATAAAGGTCAATTTTTATTATAAGGATAAAAAATAGAATTAATTTTCAGTTAGATTACCTCAAGCTGACTTAAAATATTCTCTTCAGTTAAGAATAAAAACTTCTATTTATTTAATTTATCATGCAACCCCTAAGACCGAGTCAAAAGGAAAACAAGAGATATCTTCTTCTTAGCGGGAAAAATCTTAAGGAAAATGTTGAGAAATCTGTGCATGAATTTATAGGAATTTTAGGGATGTCAAAAGCTTCTTTAGCTTGGATAAAAACAGGAAAAGATTCAGCAGTAATAAGCATTAATAGGGAATCGCTAAATCATGTCCGCGCGAGTTTTGCTGTCTGGCCGGAAGAGATAAAAGTGCTTAGGGTTTCTGGGACATTGAGGGGTTTGAGGGGAAAATGAAACTTAAATTAAACAAGTTTCAAAAATTAATATCCAAAAAAGAATTATTTAATGAAGCTTTAGAGAAAACAAAAAAAGAGTATCGACCCTTAGACCCTGGACAGTATTTGTATAACCTTCTTTTAGAAAAGAGAAACAAAGTCGATATCTTTAGCGACGAATATTTGGAATTAGTTTATACCATTTTAATAGCATGGAACATGAATGGCAGGGGAGCAAAATTAAATGATTTTGACTTATTTAAAGACTCAATTAGAAAAAATAGAAATAAATTAAATTATCTAAAAAGATATTCAATTGAAAAATTAAATGAAAAGGAAAAAAATGATGTTCTAGAAATTATTAAAGTATTGTTTATGGAGTTGGATTTAGTTGGAAAAAATAGAAGCGGAAAAAAGATTAAATCTAAGTTAGTAACATTCTCAAAAACACTTCATTTCTTGCTTCCAGAATTAATCGTGCCAATTGATAGGAGATATACTTTAGCATTTTTTTATAACAATACTCAGGTTCCAACAAAACCTAATAGTAAGAGCAACGATGAGAAACAGATAGAAATATTCAACGAAATCTATAATCAATTTGTGGAACTAGCTAGAATTTACCATCTTAAGCAGTATATTGATAAAAAATGGAATGGAAATATCACAAAAGTAATAGATAATGCGATAATTGGCTACAGCAAACTATCTTAAACCCCCAACCGAAGAATTTTTAAACCTCTCAAAACTCTAATTTTTGAACATAGAAAATTAAAATTACAAAATTATTAGTTTCTATAGAATAAAATGGATATGTCAGTAGACGTACAGCACCAGGCAATGGGCTATGACAGGACTGCAACAATGTTCTCGCCAGAAGGTCATTTATTGCAGGTAGAATATGCTGAAAAAACTGTCAGGCTTGGGAGCTCAAGCATTGGAATGGTCTGCGCAGACGGAGTTTTCATACTTGCAGACAAAAGAGTAAATGACAAGTTAATAGTTCAGAAAACAGCAAGCAAGATTTACGAAATTGATTCCCATATCATTGCGAGCGTTGCCGGAATCGTCTCCGACGCAAGAGTTCTTATTGAAAGAGCGCAGTTATTAAGCCAGCAGCATAGAGTTACTTACGATTCTCAAATAGAACCGGAGCTTGTTGTTAAGGAAGTTTCAAATATAAAACAGCAATTCACGCAATACGGCGGAGCCAGGCCATTTGGATCCTCAATAATGATGGCAGGGGTAAACGGAAAAAGGCCGGAGTTGTTCACAAGCGATGTCACCGGAAATTATTTTTCTTATCATGCAAACGCGATTGGAGAGGAAGACGAGAAGATGAGGGAAAAACTGAGAGAAAAATACAGGCAAAACCAGATGCTTAAGCAGGGAATTAAACTGGCTTTGGATATTTACCAAGAAATCAGGGGAAAGAAATTTGAAATTGATAAATTTGAGCTTGGATATATTAAAATTGGAGAAAAACTTCAGAGATTGGAAGGGGAAGAAATTAAGAATTTTGTAAAATGAAATTAGTGATAGATTATACTAGACCAACGATTATGAAAGCGGGTTATTTATCAACTCAAGTTTATGCAACCCTTTTTAATAAGAGGATTATACCCAAAAAGGTTATTCATGAGTTTGATCCAGAATTACTAAGAGGAAAGCTAACTTATTTGCTTAGAGATAGGGATGCAGCTCTTTATGGAGAGGAAGGTTTAGCAGAAATTTTAAAAGAAATAAAATTAGATAATGTAAGATTAGAAAATGACGAATAAATTAATTAAAGACTTTTATGATTTTATTAAAAGACCAGTCTTGGCTGGTAGTATTATCATTCTGCCTGTTCTTGGAATAATGGCATATAATTTAAATAAATCGGTTGAACATGAACTTCTTAATTTTAGATATAGGGGAATGGAAGTAAAAGTAATGAATGTAAATTATCCATTAACCAATAACATGAATTATATTTTATTGGAAGACGGAAGCAGAACTAACTCAGGCAAGGTAATTAGTGATAGTGGAGATACTATAAGCGTTAATAATGGTGATTATTACATTAATGGAGTTGAGCAAAAATGACTAGTACATTAGCAAGAATAAAGAAAGTTGGAAAGCATTTTGAAATTATGGTTGATTTGGATAATGCACTTAAGGTTAAGAAAGGGCTGGCCTCCTCAATTGAAGCTGAAGGGGATAGGATTTTTTCAGATATTAAAAAAGGAAATGTTGCGCCTAACGCTGATTTAATGGCTGCGTTTGGAACAATCGACGCAGCGCAAGTTGCAGTCATGATAGTTAAAGGCGGGGAAGTTCAGACAACGCAAGAACATAGGGATGCTGAACACGATAAAAGAATAAAACAAGTTGTTGATTTCTTATCCGCAAATGCAGTTGATCCTAAAACAGGAAATCCGCATACTCCTGAGAGAATAAAATCAGCTTTGGAACAGGCTCATATCAAGGTTAAGAATGCGCCTATTGAAAGCCAAATTCCCGAGATTATCGACGCTGTTAGCAGGGTGATTCCCATAAAAATAGAAACCAGAAAAATAAAGATTGTCATTCCTGCAATGCACACCGGAAAGGCCTATGGGGTCGTGAGTCAATATAAAGACGAAGAAAATTGGAAAGACAGCGGAGATTTGGAAGTTGTAATAAACATTCCTGCCGGGATGCTGATGGATTTTTATAATAAATTAAATTCTGTGACGCATGGAAGCGCGCTGACTGAAGAATTGAAAAATGGAAACTAATTCAAAAACGCCCAAGCGTGGTCATTTTAAGGAGATGAAAAATTAAAAATGTCAAAGTTAAAATTAAAAGTTTTGCGGTCTCCATTTTTTGGAGGCAGGAAGTAAAATGGGTTTAAATCTTAAAAAACCTTTAGCGTTTATTGATATTGAAACAACTGGAATAGATATATTGAAAGATAAGATTGTAGAAATTGCTATTTTAAAAATAATGCCTGATGGAAACACTTCTAATAAAGTTAAAAGAGTGAATCCTACCATCCATATTCCTGCCGAAGCATCTGCCATTCATGGCATCTATGACAAAGATGTTGAAGAAAGTCCTCTTTTCTCTCAAATTGCCCAAGAAATAATTGATTTTATTGATGGATGCGATTTAGCTGGTTTTAACCACATTAGATTTGATATCCCTTTATTGATAGAAGAATGTTCGCGTGCTGGAATAAATCTCCCAATAGAAGATAAGAAATTTATAGATGTGCAAATTATTTTTCATAAAAAAGAGCCAAGAGATTTAGCTACTGCTTATAGATTTTATTGCAATAAAGAATTAAATAATTCTCATAATGCTCTAACTGATGTTATTGCAACTCATGATATTTTATTGGCTCAAATCCAACATTATAATGATTTAGGAAATGAAATAGATTCTCTGCATCAACTATCAATGGATGGAAGAGTAGATTTTGCTGGGAAAATGGTATATGGCAATGACGGTAAAGAACGTTTTAATTTTGGAAAACACAAAGATAAATTGATAGAAGAGGTCTTAAGACAGGATGACCCTTCATATTATGACTGGATGATGAATGCGGATTTTTCCACAGACACAAAGAAAAAATTGTCAAATATAAAAGAGAAAATAAAACCAAAGTAAAATGTCAGAAAAAAATCAGAGAAAAGTTGTAATTCCGGGAGAGGTTTTAGCCAAGGGCAACGAATATCTGCCCGGAGAAGGAACTGAAAGAAGAGGCAGTGAAATAATCTCATTAAAATACGGGCTTTTTGAGGATTCTAATAAACTCATAAAAGTAATTCCATTATCCGGAGTCTATCAGCCAAGGAGAGGAAATGTTGTTATAGGAAAGGTCGAAAATATCACGTTTAATGGATGGGTAATCAACATTGGAACTGCTGAAACTGCCTTTATTTCTATTATGGAAATTCCAAGATTTGTGAACAAAAACGAGCTGGAGAGCGTCATGGATATTGGGGAAATGGTTGTTGCTAAAATTTGGAGTATAAATAAGAGGGGGATAGATTTGAGCCTGAAATCCAGAGGGCTTGGAAAAATCGATGAAGGAATTATTCTGGCAATTAATTCAAATAGAGTTCCGAGAGTCATTGGAAAAGAAGGAAGCATGATAAAGCTAATAAAAGATGAAACCGGATGTGAAATCACTGTCGGCCAGAACGGATTGATATGGATTAAAGGAGACAGCATAGAAAAAGAACTTCATGCCAAGAGGGCAATTCTCTTTGTGGCTGAACATTCATTCCTGTCTGGATTAACAGAAGAATTAAAAAAATGGTTTGATGAGAATAGAAAATGACAAAAGAATCAAAATCAAAATTCGAAAGACCTGACGGAAGAGAAACTGATGAGATGAGGCCCATGACTGCAAAAGTCGGGATAATTCCAAATGCCGACGGAAGCGCGATGTTCTCATTTGGAGACACAATAGCTTATGCTGCTGTTTACGGGCCAAAAGTCATGCACCCGCAGCACTCTCAAAATCCTGAAAAGGGAACATTGAGATGCAATTATAGCATGCTTAGTTTTTCAGTTACAGAGAGAGCAAGACCCGGGCCTAACAGAAGAAGCACGGAAATAAGCAAAATTATGGAATGGGCTTTGGAGCCTGTGCTTATTATTGACGAATTTAAAAGCATGGTTGTTGATGTTCATGTTAACATAATTCAGGCTAATGCTTCTACAAGATGTGCTGCAATAAACGCTGCCGCGATGGCTCTGGCGCATGCGGGAATTCCAATGAAAGATTTAGTTTCAAGCGTCTCAATAGGCAAGTTGGACAAACAGCTTGTTGTTGATGTCAGCAAAAAAGAGGAAGATTGGGAGGAAGGGGAAGGAGCTACAGATATTCCCATAACAATGACGCATGAAGGGGAATTAACCCACATTCAGCTCGACGGAAAAATAAGCGGAGAGCAGTTAAGGGAAGCGCTTGAAATGGCAAGAAAGGCTACTCAAGAAATCTATGAAGTTCAAAAAAAAGCTTTGAAGGAGAGTATTGGATAATATGGAAACGCCAAAATTAAATGCTGAAAGAATAAAAAAATACATAGAGCATGAAAAAAGATTTGATGGAAGAGCGCTTGACGAATTTAGGGAAATTGTTGTAGAAACCGGAATTTCAAAGAACGCTGAAGGAAGCGCGAGAGTGAAAATCGGCAAGACCGAGGTGCTTGTCGGGGTGAAAATGGACGTTACAACTCCATATCCAGATTCTCCAGACAAAGGAAACTTGATGGTTGGGGCAGAGCTCACGCCTTTAAGCTCGCCGAGATTTGAAAGCGGGCCTCCGAAATTCCCAGCAATAGAGACTGGAAGAATAATCGATAGAATAGTGCGAGAAAGCAAATTTATTGAGATGGAAAAGTTGTGCATCAAGGAAGGCGAAAAAGTCTGGAATGTTATGATTGATATTTATTCGCTGAATGACGATGGAAATCTGCTTGATGCTGCTGGAATCGGCGCAATAGCCGCATTAAGCGCTTCAAAAATTCCAAAATACGACGAAGAAAAGGAGAAGGTGTTATTTGGAGAATGGTCGAATAAAAACATACCCCTTTCCAAAGAAGTCCCGGTTTCAATAACCCTCTATAAAATTGGAAGCAAGTTTATTGTTGACCCTAGTTTAGAGGAAGAGGATATCAGCGAAGCAAAAATAACTATCGGAAGGAAGGGCGATTATATTTCTTCAATGCAGAAAGGAGATTTAAAGCCGCTTACTATTCAGGAAATGCATCAGGCAATTGAAGTGTCTGAAAGAGTTTACAACGACGTTTTAAAGAAAATAGAAAAACAGCTCAAATAAGAACTTTTAAAAAGCCTGGAAAATTTTTGAAATAATAGAAAAATGGAAACAACAAATGAAGGATTAATGCCATACGAATCTAAAATGCTGAGGGAATTTGGAAATCGCCTTAGGGAAATTAGGTTTGCTCAATTGGACACCTTAATTAAAAGAGGAGGGTTAATTTCACCAATTTATGAAGTTATAAAGGAGATGTATGGAGTTTTAGACACTAATCAAAATTAAAATGCAAAAGCAAGAGCAAACATTTACCAAATATGAAAGGGCGAGGATTCTTGGAGCAAGAGCCCTGCAGATAGCTATGAATGCCCCGCTCTTGATAAAAATAAGCAAAGACGATTTAGAAAGAATAAAATTCAATGCATTAAAAATTGCTGAAATAGAACTTGATTCCGGGGCTTTGCCAATTTCTGTAAAGAAGCCATTTCCCCAGAAGAAAGAAGAAGCTTTAAAGAGAATAAAAGAAGCTCAAGTAAGCGATGACAAAGTTGAAGAGATGGAAGCTGAAGAGGAAAAAGAAATTGTCAAGGAAGGGGAAATTATGGAGCTTGCAACTCCTGACGACGAAGTTGAACCTGAGGCAGAAGCTGAAGACGCTGGTGAAGATTAGTTTTCTAAAACGCAATTTATGATATTATGTAAAGTAAACTCATAATCTTAGCATAAAAAATTACTCACTCCTCTCGTCGTGTATTTTCTTATTAACATTAATGGAAAATCTGCGAATGAAATGAGCAGCTAATTTTATTTATTATTTGCGGATTATTGAAGGAATTAAATCATGGAATGTTGGGTTATGAACTGGCTTAACACTATTTCCGGGTATATAAATGCTTAAATATATAATCTTTAATTAAACTCCATGGAGAAAGTTTACTTGGCGGGTCCAATAACAGGGCTTGATTATAAAGGATGTAATGATTGGAGGGAGTATGTAAAATCAAAACTTAAAGAGTGGGGAGTTACAGGCGTCTCACCAATGCGCGGAAAAGAGTATCTTTCATTGGAAAAGGCTATATCCGATGAATACGATATGGTTTTAAGTTGCCAAAAAGGAATCGCGACTAGGGACAGGTTCGACGTAACTTCTTGCGACATAATGCTGGTTAATTTTCTTGGAGCAAAAAAAGTCTCAATTGGAACAATAGTAGAATATGGATGGGCTGATGCTGCAAGAAAGCCAATTATTACAGTAATTGAGAAAGAAGGCAATCCCCACGACCATTCAATGATTAAGGAATTAACAGGATTTAGAGTTGAAAATCTCGATGAAGGGTTGCTAATAGCTAAGGCAATTTTAAATCATTAGTTGCAAGATTTTTATTTCATGATAATTGCGGAGGATTATAAGTAACTTAGAATGTATTCTAGGCATTATAACTAAAGACACTAATACCAATCCGAAATAGATTAAGAGTTTATTTTCATGATTATTTATTTGGGATATAAATGCTTAAAAACCCTAAATTTACCTAATAGTATGATAAGAACTAATGTCTTACCCCGTGATATTCAATGCTTTAGGGAATATGATCTCGAAACTGGGGGTATTGTTTTTGCAAATGCTTTGTTGGAATGGCTTAAGCGGGAGCATCCGGATAAAAAATTTTGGGTAAAAAATTCACAGAGCGATATTGGGACGGAGTATGTTTTATTTGCGTCGCCAATTCCTGGTCCTGGAAGTAATTTTTCATCAGAAATCTATGAAATTAAAACGGGTTTTTTGGGTATAAAGAAAAAAACTCTCTTATGCAGTTTAGAAAGAGTAATAATGCCTGATTTTAAAGAAAGAAGAATTATAAGGCTTGATAGTGCATTTATTGAGCCCACGTATTTAGAAAGTGCAATCAAAGACGAGATAGTTAGACTTAATAAAGTAAGTGGTGCTGAATATCATGTGTAGCTCGGAGACATATGTCATAGGTTCTAAAATGAAAGATTTATAGGCTGATAAGTTTAGGGAGTTTAATGACAAAATCAACATTAGTTTCATCATTGTATTTTGCTGGGGCTATAATATTTGGCGCTGGAGCAATTCATGATCTTGGAAATTATAAGGCTTATTCAACAACTCATGATAACGGAATTTATGAAATTGAAAGAGTAAAAACAAGAAGCTCGAAATGGTTTGAGATATCGCTTGAGACGATTGCCGCTGGATTTTTATTAACAAAAGGACTTCAAAAGGCTAGAGAACAATAAATATGCTTTTTATTGCCATTATTTATTTAAAAAGAGAATTTTCAGATACAGAAACAGATAATTTATTGGAGCTTATTACTGAATTTGATAAAGGCACTATAATGGCTGGATTAAAAATGGCATTGGTTTATGATTACCCGTATAGATTGCGGGCGGCAAAAGATACATTAGCAGAAGGGTTATATTCTAAACACTCTTCGAGAATAATCCTAAATTAACATTAAACAAACCAAACACAAACTTCGCCGCAAACCAGAAAATGCGAGGCATTTTGCATGGCAAAATGGTGTTTGGTTTTTATATTAAGCAGAAATTTTTACACTACAAAACTTTTTATACACTAATTCTTTTCAAATTTCATGATAATAAAGGGTGTTTCTGCCAAGGCTATTTCTGATTCTCGCGGGGAAAAAACAATACTTGTAAGCATTAAAACAAACACTGGGAATTTCTCAGCAAGCTCTCCAACAGGAAAGTCCACCGGAAAATACGAAGCTAAGCCGTACAAAAAAAGCCTTGAAGAAGATATAAAAGCTTTCAACAATTTCAGCGATTATTTTTCAAAAGAAATAATTGAAAAATTTGACGACCTGCGAAGAATAGAAGATATTGTCGATGGGCATATTGGAGCAAATAGCTTGTTTGCATTTGAATCTGCTGTTCTGAAAGCGCTTGCAAACGAGCAAAAGAAAGAAGTTTGGCAACTTATTAATGAGAAAGCGAAAAAGCTGCCAAGATTAGTCGGAAATTGCGTCGGTGGAGGAAAGCACACTTCTTCCCAGAGAAAGCCAGATTTCCAAGAATTCCTTTTGATTCCCAATAAGAATAGTGTTGCTGAAGCCTTTAAGTTGAACAAGGAAATAAAAAAAAGAGTAGAAATGGACTTAAAAGATAAAGACGAAAATTTCAAGAGCAGAAAAAATGACGAAAACGCGTGGGTGACTTCGCTGAATGAAAAGGAAATTTTGGAGATATTAAAAAATCATGATGTTGATTTAGGAGTTGATGTTGCAGCCTCAAGCTTTTATAAAAGAAAGAAATATCATTATGAAAACCCTGCTCTTAAGAGAGAGCCCGAAGAACAAATGGCTTATTTGGATAGTTTAATAAAAAATCTTGGTGTGTTTTGCATAGAAGATCCTTTCCATGAAGAAGATTTCGGAAGCTTTGCAAAGCTTCTTAATAAATTTCCAGATAGGCTAATTATCGGAGATGATTTAATTGTTACAGATCCTAAAAGACTGCAAAAAGCAATTGATGAAAAAAGCGTTAATGCCATAATTGTAAAGCCTAATCAGTGCGGTTCGCTTCTTGAAGTAAAAAGGGTCTGCGAGCTCGCCGACAAGCACAGGATAAAAAAGGTTTTTTCCCAAAAGATATAATACCCTTAAGACTGTTTCTTGGAAACGGCTCACCTTGTACATGATAAACTTTTTTCTGTGAATAAAAGACAGCACCCGGCAGGAAAAATTCATTGTCAAGATATAAGGTTTCTGGCCGCATCCTTGCTGCCGTTGCGGTATACGCTAAACCACTTGTTGATTTTTACAATATGCGTTTCAATCGAAATCTGGATTTTCAGAAATTTTCACGAAGCGATTTGGTATATGAAGCGGGCAAGATTCATGCCGCGGAAGGAACCGAGTTTAACGCGGATGAGTTAATAGAAGAAGTAGAGAAATTCTTTTTGAGTAAGGATTTTTCAAACCTACCGCCGTTTGAGGACGCTGTGCGAGTCGTTAAACGGTTAGCTGTAATTTACAACCTCACTATTATAACGGCGCGCCACTCTGCAATTCATGAACATACAAAAGCATGGCTCGCCAAACATTTTCCAGACACATTTCAGACGATAAATTTTGCTCATTTCGGGAAGTGGGGATATCCGCATAAAATCTCAAAAGTTGAAAAAATGAGAGAGAATGGTGTCTCAATTCTTATTGATGATGCTCTCTATAACATTCTTCCGGCCGCAGGGGCCGGCATCAAAGCTCTTTTGTATGGCGATTATCCATGGAATAAAGAAATAATAGCATTACCAAAAAATGTAAAACGCGCAAAAGATTGGAAAGCGGTTGAAAGAATTCTTTGTGATAAGAAAGAACCCGAGATGCACTAACATCACGGGTTCTGATCTCATCTAGAGATCTTTTAAGTAGCCAAGTCCTCTGTGAGAATCATCCAGCGCATCCAGCAGCGCATCCAGTTCATTTTTTCCACATCACCACTTGAAACAATCGTAAGGTACTGACAGAAAAATCCACCTCCCACCCCGGCGTCTTCCTCCACTCGAA
>JACOYJ010000003.1 GCA_016181885.1 Candidatus Pacearchaeota archaeon
TCAACTGCCAAATAAATCTGAAATAGGGTATGATATAAAAATTTGCTAAATTAGACTCCAATATTTACTGATGATAAAATGTAATTATTAGTTTAATAATATTTTGTTCATGGATTGCATTTTCTGGAAAATATTAATGTCCTTTACCATAGCTGCTCATTTCATTCGCAGATTTGCCGTTAATGTTAATAATAAAATGCACGATGACATGAGTGAGTAATTTTTTATGTTAAGATTGCTGGTTTATCTTACAGATAGGTTCAATCTATCTTTTTTATGCCCTGCTTTTCCGCTGGCTTTCCTTTTTCTCCACTTCTGAACGCCTTGATAAACATAATTATTTCTAAAGTTCGGCAAAAAAGGATCTCTTCTATCACTAACCTGCAAAAGCCTGCCATCAATACTTCTAACAACATAATTGTGCGGATCTTTTCCTAAAGAATAAACGATAGCCAAGCCGTAAGGAGTTTGAGTGTCTCTTGAAAGCCTAAGCGAAGAAGCGTCAGCTTCAGCGATAGTTTTTCTTATCATCTCTTTAGTCCAGCCTCTTTTGCCAACATAAGCCTCGCTTGCATATGATGTATATCGAAAATCAGAATTTCTCTGAACTGCAATTAAAAACCCTCCGATAAGCATGATTAAAGCTCCAAAAAAATAAAAGCTTAATTCTACAGCCGAATCGTTGGAAACAGAAAACCCTGCATTTTTTAAGACAGGATTCAATGAAATAACAAAAACGCCAATCAGGAAGGATAATAATGCAAAATTTCTTGATTTCATAAATTAACAAAGTAAAAATAGTTATTAAACATTTTGGATAAGATTAATGAAAAAATAAATTTAAAGATTTGGTTAATATAAATAAGTTAAGCCAAGATGGTTCTGGTTATCGATAATTAAATCTTGTGAAGTTTTGCTGAGCAACAAATCTCCAGAGAGTTTGGCAGGACATGCGGGAATAAGTATAAAAATCCCCTAGTCTTTTTCCATGCATGGGGCATAATATAATAATAGGAAGAAGCGAATCTGATAAAATCTCCTTCAGTGATCGGGGTCTAATCTTCCTGGGAAGAGGATATGTAAAAATGGGACAGTATACTTCCCTGAGCAATAATTTTTTTATGGACGTTGCGCGAAGCCATGTAGTTTTGGTTGCGGGAAAACGTGGAGCGGGAAAATCCTATACTTTAGGGGTAATTGCGGAAGAGCTCTCCAATCTTCCCAAATCAACAAGCCAAAACATAGCTTCCCTGATTTTTGACACAATGGGAATTTACTGGACAATGAAATACAAAAACGAAAAAGACAGGGATTTGCTTCACGAATGGAATCTAAAAGGAAAGACCCTCCCTGTAAAAATATTCGTCCCGCATGGATATTACGAAAAATACCTTGAAAAAGGAATCTCTATAGACGAGAAATTTGCCTTAGATCCAAGCGAGCTTAAAACAGAAGACTGGATAATATCTTTCGGATTAGATATAACTGACCCCGTATCAATTTTAATAGAAAGGTCTATGGCAGAGATTAGAGAAAAAAACTTCTTCGGCATACAGGACATTATCGATAAGATAAACGAAGACAAAAAAAGCTTGCAGGAAATAAAAAACGGGGCAATTGGATTGTTCGAGGCGGCAAAAACTTGGGGAATTTTTGCAGATGCAAAAAAGGGGGCGACAAAAATTGAAGATTTGGTCTCTGGCGGAAAAACAACAGTTCTTGATTTAAGTGTTTACAACTCAGTGGGAGCCTTCAATGTTCGAGCGCTCGTTATAGGATTACTATCGAGAAAAATCTTTAATCAAAGAATGGACGCTCGGAGAGAAGAGGAAATAAAATCAGTCGCAAAAGGCTTGGATTTAATGGCAGAAGAAGAAAAAAGAGATTATCCTTTGGTCTGGATTTTTATTGATGAATGTTTAGCTGGAAACACAGAGATAATCACAGACAAAGCACATACCCCCATACAAGAAATAGTAAACAGATTTAAAAAAGGGGAAAAATTCAATGTTTTAGGATATGACAAAAAAGAAAATAAATATGGCTATCATCCTGTATTAAATGTTTATAGAAAAGGAAAAAGAAAAGTGATAAAGGTTACAACAGAAACAGGAAGAGAAATAACATGCACCCCGGAACATAGAGTATTAACAAGCAAGGGTTGTTTTGCGTCTGCATTTAGTGTTAATGATATAGCATTTCCTTTAACCCAGCATTATTCAACAGACAATAAACTTGTTGAAGCGAGAATATTGGGCCATTTATTTGGAGATGGCTGGGTAAGTAACAAAACAAAATCTCTTGGATTTAGTGGAAAGAGTAATAAAGAAGATTTAGAAAAAATAAGAACCGATTTGTCAAAACTTGGTTTTAAATCCACAAATATATATGAAAGAAAAACAGTATCAGAAATAAACCATAAAGGGAAAAAAGTTGTTGTCAAAGGAACAAGTCAAAGCTTCCAAAGCACGGGTGCATATAAATACTTTAAAGAAAAAGCCGGATTTTATGGAGAAAAGGCATTACACCCGACAAAGATACCCGATTCCATTTTCAATGCGACCGATAAAGAAAAATCAGAATTTCTAGCTGCATTGATGGGAAGTGATGGCCAAATAATAACCAGAGCAAATAATGCAAAAGGAGATTTTAATGCTATAAGAATTAGCTTTAACAAAATAGAAACTTTAGAAAAAGAATCATTTGAATTTGCAGAGCAAATCAAAAAACTTTTCGAAGATTTAGGAATAAAGATCAGTCAAATCTCAAAAAAAGAAGGAAATCTGAGAAAAGACGGCAATAAAACAATAAAGATAGTAATAACCTTAAAAAAAGATATTCAAAATACTATCAGTTTTTTAAAAAGAATTGGATATAGGTATTGCTCATACAAAGAATTAGAAGGATTAAAATGGTTAGAGTATCTAAAAACTAGATTGTTCTTGAGAAAAGAAAGAGAAAAAATAAAGATAAGGGCATTAGAGCTCAAATCAAAAGGTCTTGGAAAAACAAAAATTTCTAGAGAATTAAATTTTCCAGAATCCCAAATAAGAGATTGGATTTATAATAAACATTCACCCGGGCTTCCAAAAAGTTTCCCCAGTTTTAGTAAATGGACAAATGATAGAATAAAAAACGATATTTTATTTGAGAGGATATTTAAAATTGAAGAAGCTGGGAAAGAAGAGGTCTATGATATTTCTATAGATAATGTTCACAATTTTGTGTCTAATGGACTAATCACGCATAATTGCCATGAATTCCTCCCAAAAGAGGGAAAAACTGCAGCAACCGAAGCGCTTATACAATTGCTAAGAGAAGGCAGGCAGCCCGGGTTATCTTTAGTCCTTGCAACCCAACAGCCAGGGCAAATTCACAGAGATGTTATGACGCAATCAGACATTGTAATAAGCCACAGAGTTACTTCCGCCCCTGACTTGGAGGCGCTGAATCAAATAATGCAGTCCTATCTTCTTGAAAGCATAAAGCAGTATATGGACGAATTGCCAAGCTTAAGAGGAAGCGCGATAATTCTTGATGATAATTCAGAGAGGATTTATCCTATGAAAATTCGTCCGAGATTTACATGGCATGGAGGAGAAGCGCCGACTGCAGTAAGGGCTGAAAAGAAATTGTAAAATGAAAAATAAAGAAACAGATATCCAAAGAGCTAAAAAGGAATTAATAAGATCTTTAAGTAAAACTGGTCGGTCTTTTTTATCTTCATCAACCAGAATTGGCAGTTATTGGATTTTACCAAATGGAGAAGTAATAAAGGTTAGACCACATGAACCTTCTGCCAAACAAACTCTGGACAGATTTCAAAGAAAATATGGAGTTCCACATTATTGGGAAAATGTATTATCTGGAAATTTAACTCCAGAAGTGAACCTCCCCATGCCAAGAGCATGGGGCATCTACGACGCTAATAGAAATCGAACAGCTTAAGCTGTTCTCCCTTTCTGCCTTGTTTATTGATATACTTTCGGATTATATCTGCATTAACTCCTTCGCCAACAGTTCCCACATATCCTCCATCACTCCAGAATTCCCCGCCCCATAATTCCTCTTTTAAATTTGGGTGTTCTTTGAATAATTGTATTGCTGTAATACTTTTCACAACTCTAAAGAGTTGTGAAGGAGAATAGTTTGGCAGAGATCTAAGCATAAAGTGAACATGGTCCTCATCAAAACCTATTGTTTCAAATTTCATAGAATATCTTTCTTCCATACCCAGACATACTTTTTTGAATGTTTCAATATATTTTTCTGCTAAGAACAAATCTTTTCTATACTTAATACAAAAAACAAAGTGATATTTTAATTTGAAGACTTTGTGCGCTGATCTTTCAAGCTTATCCATAGATAAGCTTACTTACTGTAAGGTTTAATACTTACTGGCTTTCACCCCAAGGCAAGACCTTTGGGTATAACGATTAATTAAAATTGAATATTTGACTGGAGCATATAGATTATTTAGATATGGCAACGAGGCATCTTTGAAAGGCGTATCACATGAGCCAACAACAGAACAACTCAGAGAACTTCAAAGATTAGCCGGAAGAGAAGGGTTAAACTTCCGATATAGAATTTATTCAATCCAAAGAGGACAAACACATAAAGGAGAAACATTTTAGTCTTTTCTTCACGATTGTAATAGATAAAAATAAATATTAAGAAATTATTTATCTTCAAGCTGAGAACCAGCAAAACAAAGATATTTTTAAACAACACTATAATAATAAAAAATGTCATTAGAAAAAAACTTGGAAACTGAAACAGGAAAAAAATTCAAAAGCATATTAATTGAGCAACTTAAAGTAGCTGGGCTAAAAGAAAGTGATATAAAAACAAACTCTACTTGGGGTGATCTTGGCGCAGATTATATACATCTTGCAGTAATAGCGGATAAAGTTGAAGAAATGTATGGAATAGAAGTTATTGATGAAGAAGCATATAAAATACTGACAGTTGGAGAGGCAATAGATTACATAAATTCAAAAATGATGCCAAATAAATCACAATAATGCTTTTAAACCTGCTGATTATAATAAAAAAATGACGTTAGATGAAACCTTAAAAAAACAAATTGAGGAAGAAGTTATAAATATTACAGCAGAAGAGCTTGGCAAAAAACCTAATGAAATAACTAGAAACCTAAAGTTTATCGAGGATTTGGGTTCTGACTCGCTGACTCAGGTAGAATTGATAATGAGGTTTGAAGAGAAATACGGCTTAACAATAAAAGATGAAGAAGCCCAAAAAATGCAGACAGTCGGAAATGCTGTTGATTATGTCTTTGAGCAATATAAACGTAAACAGATATTGTAAACTTAAAAATGATGCGCTTCTTCTAATTTAAAATCATATTAAAGATTGCCTTTATTTATGCATAAAATTTGCACTCCTCGCATTTGCTCGTCGCTAGTTCATTAAAATATTAATTAAATCTGTGAACGAAAGTGAACAGCAATTTAAAGGCTTGTAGATTTTGGTTATGCCTCGATAGCTTGACAGTATCACGCAAACAATAAGTTTTTAAACACAATTTCTTGATAAAAACATGGAAGAAAAATATTCTAAGAATGATATAAGGAGACGTTTAGTTAAGATGAGGAAGGAAACTGGCGGAGAAGAAAGAGACTCGGCAATTTTATCGAGAATGGCTTACGAATTTGGTATTGATGAAATCAGATACAATGTAAAAATGTCTGATAGAGAAATTGTTAACGTTACTTTCAACTGCCAAACAAATCCATCGCAATTAGAATTAGAAGTTGAAAACGAGTTAAGACAATATCTCTGATTATAAGACCTTAAAATCAATCCTTATCCTAAAACGATACGGGGCGACTTCTCCAGCTTTCTTGACTTTTGTTATCTTAATCTTCTTTCTTGCCTTTTTTGCCTCCAGCTTAACTTTCTCTTTAATCTCATCTATCTCATCAGCCTTGCAAAAATCATAATAGAAAATCCTAGCTCCCCTTTTAGAAAGGGAAAAAGCCTCTTTCAAAAAAGAATCCTTAAGCTGAGGCCGGGGCATGACTATGACGTCAAAATATCTTGGAATATTTAAATTGCCTCGCTCAGAAGTCGTTCGAAAATTGAGATCAACATAATTGCTTGAGGAAAATTTTAATGAATAATTTTTACCTAACTTTGCAAACTTCTTTAAATTAACACCATGAGAATAGCGCATAATCTTCTTAGCAATCTTTTTTATATCTCCGTCTAAAAAAACAATTCTTGACTTCAATCCATTAAGTTCGGCATTAAGCCTTGCATATTTATTTGCCCGTTTATTTATCTCGTTGCTCCAGACCATTGCCCTAGATTTTTTTGCAATAACAATTGAATAAGGAGCAACTCCTGCAAACATGACCAAAACTTTATCATTCTTTCCAACAGCATCAGCAATCTCCTTTCTTTCATTGCTCAACCTGGGAGAAAAATAAGCATCATCAATATTAAATCTGAAAACACATCCATTCTCCTTATAAAGAACTTCCTTGGTTTTCTCGCCAGCAACAAACTTTGTTTCCATTTTCCTCAATCGTCCTTTAAACTTGCCGGATTTTTCCAAAACTGCCTTAATACCATTATTCTCTTTCATTATTTTCTCGGCACGTTTTTTCTTTAAACTCGCAGACGAACCTCTAGGAAACTTGACTATTGCCACACTGCCAAGAATATCAAAGCTTCTCATTGCCATAATGCAAAAACTCAAGTAAGATTTAAATCTTTGTGTAAAGTAAACCTTCAATCTCAACATAAAAATTGTTCACGCCCATATTATCTTTCTTTATCATTAATAGCTAATAGCAAATCTGCGAATGAAATAAGCAGGTAATCCTCTCTATTCTTTGCAGATTATTGAAAGAATTAAACCCTGGAATGTTTAGTTATGAACTTGACTTAACACTTTGTAAAAGTTTATAAAAACTTGTTTCTTTTGTAAGGCATGAAAAAGGGTGCATTAATAGCCGGACTTTTCATAACGGCAATAAGTATCATAAGCGCTTACGGCTCCTATTACAGTTTTTCGCTTGGAAACCTTCTTGACAGCTTTGATCCATCAACATTGATACTTGGGCTTTTATTTATAATTTTCCTTGTGTTATTGAAATTAATTTTATCCAGATTCTTTCAAAACTCAGAAGGCGCTGTTAACGTAATGTCGCTTTGCATTGCTGCGCTAATGATTTACGGAATACATAAAATTGGCTGGGATTACGAAAACTTCTTCTATGATCTCGGGGTGGAAGGAGACATGCTTTATGCGGCAATTCCGATTTTGCTTATAATTGGCCTCTTTTACTTAGCAAAATCTAGAAAAGAGGGTCACTTCCTCTTCTATAGGATATTCTTAATCCTTGGAACGATTGCAATAGCATTAAGCTTCACGGATTTAGTTTATGAAAAAGGCTTGATGCTAATAATTGGAATTATTTTATTGCTTTGGGGGTTGTGGTTATGGCGCAGGCATCGAAGAAAATTAGGAGGATATTCTCCATCTATTCCAAATTCCTATCGCCCAAGAGGCTCTTTATTTAAAACTCCGCAAAGATATCAGGACTGGAGAAATTATAGAAAACAGTTAAGAGACCAGGGATATCAGCAAAAATTACAGGACCAGCAAAAAGAATATGAAAGAAAACAACAACAAGCCCAGCAACAGGCACAGCAAATTCAAAAAGTAAAAATCAGGGCATTAAACGATTTAAAACAAAAATATATGTCTTACTTATTTGCGTATTATAGAAAAGGCAATTCTCCCCAACAGCAAATGAGAATGAAACAGGCATTGGCAACAATAATAAAAATGGCTGCTCAGCAAGGATGCGATGCAAATACTTTCTTATCAAGCAGAATAGGCGGTTCTAATGCAAAGTCTCCAAACGAGTTAAGGTAAAAAACTATTGATTATAATAAAATATGCTAATTAAATCACGATAAAAATATTCCGTATTTTATGCCTCTATTTTACCGACGATAAAATGTGATTATTATTTTAACAATATATTATGTAATGGGGTATTTTTGTGGAGAATATTAATGTTTTTTACTATAGACAAAAAATCTCTAAATAATTTTCTGCCCCCTTTTCCTCATTGCTTCAAGGCCTTCATTAAGGTCTGCTTCAGTATATAACTTAACTAAAGGTTCTCCAATAGTTTTTCTCGTTCTATTAAATCCAATTTCATATTCCCTAAAAACTCCGCCAGAATCTTGAGAATTGTTGTAAACAATTATTGATCTTCCCTCAGATCGATCTCCCCTATCTTGAAATCCAATATAATGCCTACTAGGAGTTATATCTGGCGTTCTTTCATCGTCCCTGTTAAATCCTATTGCGTTCATTTTATCCTCGATTTTGATATCTTTTCAAGGCAGAACTAGTATTTAAATGTTTCTATTTGTAACTACTTAAAAGATACAACATGGTTGGTTTGGAAAGAAGATTACGAAAAATTTGTCGCTTCGCGATATTAATTAAATATTATTTTGTTAGCTAAACTTTACATTAACTTAATCTCCTATGCTCAAGAACTTAAAAAGGAATAGCATATTAATTTAGCCTCAATTGGCGAGAAACCTTGCTGAAGGCAGGTTTCGAGTCGTAAAATATGCTGACTAAGCGAGCCTAAAACCACTCTCCCAGATTCTTCTGCTTGCTTTTTTCCTTAATTTCCCTAAGCCTTTCCAATTGCTTATCTATTCTCTCTTCGGAAAAATCATGCCTCTCAACAAGAATTTCCTTTATTTTTTCTTCATTAATCTTAGGAAATTTTATCTCAAAATTTTTCACATCAGGCTTTTTAAATAGCTGAAAAATATCTCTCCAATCAAACTTATCGCCTTCTGGAAGTGCATGCATTTTTTCCTCAACACTTTTGAAAATTAAAACCGGCTGCTTATATTTCCTTACAAGGTCAAGAGCTTTTTTCTGCCCTATGCCGGGAATTCCCCGAGGATTGTAGTCTGTTCCAACAAGAATCCCCAAGCAAATTAACTGATCATGATCTATTTCTAAAAAGTTCAGGACTTTATCAAGCTCAATAATCTCTGGCTTAATTTCCGCCCATCCGGAAATAGTTTTTCTCTTTCTTGCAAGAGTTAAGTTCTGAATTAGCATCGGAGTTCCAAAAAGCAGGCTGTCGTAGTCTTGGCTGACGCTTGCGTAAATCTCTTCTTTAATCCTTGCTAAATAAGCTGCTTCTGCCTCCCCTTCACTGGGCGCTTGTATAACTGGGATTCCCATAGCCTCAAGAAGCTCCTTGCTTTCTAGAATCATCTCCTCATTAATTTTGACAAGCTGGCTGCTATAAGTCCTCATTCCTTCAAAATCCTCGTTCTGCTTAGCTTCTTCATATCTTTCTCTCGCAAGCTCTTTCAAATCTCCTCTCTTCTCATGAGTTTTATATTTTAATTCTGGCGGTTTCCCGTCGAAAGCATAAACTAAATTTATTCCTTCGTATAAAAGATTGACATTTCTATAGAAGATTCCGGACAAATGGCTGGTAATTCTTTTTTTATTGTCCATTAACGGAGTTCCGTCTGGTTGTCTCACTGTAGACAAGAACTGATATATTGTATTAAAAGCGTCAACACATAAAATCTTTCCCCTCAAATCAGAAATCTCTATTTCCCTTCTCGGAATTATGTCGCGAATATTTAAGCCCATTATTTCCCCTTATCATTAGTCAGTCTTTTTCTTGCAGCCATGTATTCTTGCCTTAAAGTCATATTTCTCCTGTGGGGCGAACATTCTGGCACAGGAAGAAACTTCCTGTGAGCAATCTGCAGAACACTATAGCCGCATTCCTCCATGATAATGCGGTCCTTTTCTCCAAGCCCCTGATTTATATTGGCGAAATTAATGCCTCTTCTTTCAACAGCTTCAACAATCCTCCTATCTCTATCGCCTTGGTAATCTGCATTCAAGAGCCTCTTTATTCTAGCGCTTGTTTCACGATCTCTTCTAAAAGAGTCATATTCGTCATTTTGAGCCATAGGAAAGGCAATACCTCTATCTATTTAAAATTGCTAGTCTTTAAATAATTCACCAATGTCTTTAAGATAGCCATAACCAAAAGCCCGTTCAAGAGTTCTATACGAAGATTTATTATTTCTATCCCATTCAGAATATAAACTATCTCTTTTTGATTGTAATTCCAAAAATGTTAATAAAGTGCTATCTACACCTCTTTCTTCTAAAAGAACAATCTGGGTATCCAATGTTTTAACTCTTTCCCCCAAACCCATAACATAGTTAGTTAAAGGTATGCCAACCACGCATTGAACAAAAGCATTTAAGGCAAAAGCCAATGTCCAATTACTTTTTAAAACTTTTCTCCACCATCTATTTTGTTTTCTTTCAAACTCCTTAATCAACTGATATGTTTTCGCATCCACAGTAGATTAATGTAAACATATTTTATAAAGATTACTATAAAAAACTATATAAGTTCCTGTCTCTCATTCAAATCATGCAAACCGATTTCACCCCAATAGACTACGATTATTTTGATTTCAATGGCCGAAATTATGCTAGAATTATAGGCAGAAACAGCAATAGAAAAAGGATATGCGTTATAGACACCTGCGATGTTTACCTTTTGGCAATACTGAAGCATGGAGCAAATGAAGAAGCAATAAAAAAATTAATTGATAAAATAAAAAAGATAAAAATAGAGGACAAAGGTAGAAAAACCAAAGTGGAAAAAGTCGAGCTCCACAGCAAAAACTTCCTAGGAAAGCCTGTCAAAGCATTGAAAATATTTGCTACAAATTACAAGGACCTTCATGATATAGCTGGCAAACTGGATTTCTCGGAGATAGAAAAAAGAAGAGGATATGATTTGGGATTCATAACCCACTACATTATAGAGAAAAAAATAATTCCATTTAACTGGTATGAAATTAATGGGGAAGAAATATCCGCTTCAAATGAATTTGGGGGCCTTGGAAAAGTTTTAGATGTTGATTTCTGCATAAAGCTTGAAAAACACGCGCCAAAAAACAATCAAGAATTCAAGCCTAAAGTATTGTCCTACGACATAGAAACAGATGAATTTAGAATAGGCGAGGGAGAAATTTTAATGATTTCCTTAGTTTCAGATAACTTCAAGAAAGTTATAACATGGAAAGGAAAAAAAGAGAGATTTGATTGCATAGAGCATGTCAAAGACGAAGCAGAATTAATTGAAAGATTTCTTGAATATGTTAAAAAAATAAGCCCGGATTTTCTTGTCGGATATTTTTCAGACGGCTTCGACCTTCCTTACATAAAAGCTAGGGCAGAAAAACATAAAATAAAATTATCGCTTGGTTTGGATGAATCTCAGCCTAAATTTCATAGGGGCGTGGGAATTGGAACCGCTAAGATATTTGGAATAACTCATATAGATCTATTGAAGTTTATTCAAACAGCATACTCTCAATACATGCAGTCAGAAACACTTTCATTAAATGAAGTATCAAAAGAATTTTTAGGCAATGAAAAAAAAGCCTTTCCCTTTAAACATTCTTCAAATATTAAAGACGATGAATGGGGGCGGTATTTTGAATACTGCCTTCACGACTCCACACTGGTCTATGATTTGTTTCAAAAATTCTGGCCGGATATTGTAGAATTCACAAAAACAATGCAGGAGCCTGTCTTTGATGTAACCAGAAACGGAATGTCAAAAAATGTTGAAGATTTCGTAATACACAACCTTGAAAAATTTAGCGAAATTCCTGAAAAGCGGCCAACATATGATGAAATAGGTGAAAGGCGCAGAAAACCACCATTTGAAGGGGCGTTTGTATTTGAGCCAACACCCGGATTATACCAAGATATTGCTGTCTTTGACTTCACATCCAGCTACGGAAGCACAATAGTGACATTTAATTTATCAAAATCTACTCTGCTTGAAAAACCAGAAAAAGACTCTTGCTCAATTGAAGCCCTCGGAAAAAAGATTTTTTTTTCAAAGAAGCTGGGTTTTTTTCCGGAAATGCTTAAGGAAATTATAAAGAAAAGAAAACAATTCAAAGAAGAGCTCAAAAAAGAAGATGATAATGTTAAAAGAGCTAGAAGCAACGCATTCAAGCTGCTTGCTAACGCCTCCTATGGATATCAAAGTTTTTTCGGGGGGAGATATTACAGCGAGGAAGCGGGAGCAGCAACCGCTGCCTTTGCAAGAAAAGAAATAAAAGAAGCCATAGAAAAAATAAACAAAGCCAGCTACAAAGTCATTTATTCTGATACAGACAGCATTGCCTTCCTGCTTAACGGAAAATCAAAGGCAGAAGTTACAGAATTTCTAAAAGAGCTAAATTCGGGAATGCCTGGAATAATGGAGCTAGAATTAGAAGGATTTTTTAAAAGAGGGTTATGGGTTACAAAAAGATCTGGAGATATTGGGGCAAAGAAAAAATACGCTCTAATAGATGAAAAGGGAAGGTTAAAAATTAGGGGATTTGAAACAGTAAGAAGAGATTGGTGCAAGCTGGCTCGTCAAGTACAAAATCAAGTCTTAAAATACGTTTTAGAGGATGGTAATGAAAAAAGGTCGTTAGAATACATAAAAGAAGTTGTAAAGAAAATAAAAGATAGAAAATATGAGATTAGCGATTTAATTGTAAAAACCCAGCTAAAAAAACCAATCTCAGAATATAAGGCAATAACTCCGCATGTAATAGCAGCTAAGAAAATGCTTGAAAGAAAAATTCCTTTAGGATTTGGGAGTCTTATAGAATATTATATTTCAGAATCTAAGGAAAAGCGGGCATTGGTAAGAGACCGAGTCAAGCTAGTTGACGAAAAAGGCGAGTATGATATTAAGTATTATTTGGAAAGCCAAATTCTCCCGGCAGTTGAAAACATAATGCAGGTTCTTAAAATAGATGTCAATGAGCTTATAGACGGAAAAAAGCAGAAAACATTGGGGGAGTTTTAAGAACTGACAACTTCTAAAGAGCCTTCACACTCAACATGAGAGAATAAAAGCATTTTATTAGCAAAATCCCAAGAGGTTTCAGTAGCATTAGGATCAATAGGAATGTTCTTCGCTAAAGAATTATTTTCTATTAAACGTGCAACAAGAGCCGGGTGAGTCTGAAGTCCTGATGGCTCAAATTTTTCACAACCAATAACGCCGTTAATCCTCCCATCATTCGATTTATAAGGAGCAATCCCAACATATTCTTTATCTTTCACAATCTTGCTACATCCATAATTCCAGCTTCCAGATGAATCCATACGAAACCCAATTGCTAGATGTTTACAATAATAGCAAACAATATAATTAATCATTGTGAAATTAGGCTCTGCATCTGACATAACTATACATTTAAAATAAGCTATTTAAGAATATGTGTATTAAAGACTATCTTGTTATTTTAGTGTTTTATAAGATAACACTTAGAGATTTCTAAAAAATTTAAAAGTAACATGACTCACCTAATTCCCCATCAAACTATCAACAACGGCCCTGATTTTATCAGGATGGCCTTTCTCAATAATTTTGCCATTGCCGTCGATTAAAACCTGATAAGGCACGCTTCTAATCGCATACCTTCTAAAAGTAGGATTTTCAGAATCGTCCATTCCTATCGGATAAGTTAATTTTTTCTCTCTTGCAAAATCAGCCACTTCGTCAAAACCAATTGATGCCTTATAATCATGAAGAGCCACAATAACTAACCCGGAATCCTTATACTTCTGCCACATTCCCTCAAGTTTAGGAGCATCTGCTCTGCAATAACCACACCAAATGCCCCAAAAATTCAAAAGAACAGCTTTAGCTTCAAGTCCTCTTAAATCCAAATCTCGCGTAACATCGTTAAGTGCAAATTGCAAAGGCTCAGAATTAATCCAGTTGCTGCCATTTACAGCATACAAGCTGTCTTCAAACACTGTAGAACTAACCTGAATCTTTCCGCTTTCCTCCCTATCTGGAGATGCGCGTAATCCATAAGGCATAAAAAAATTAACGGCTAAAGCCAGGGGAACTGCGTAACTAAGCACTTTCTTCATAATTAATTAAAAATTAAAGATTATTTAAAATTATGCATACTATTAAGCCAAGTTCATAACTTAACATTCTGGGGTTTAATTCCTTAAATAATTCATAAACAATAAATAAAATTAGCTGCTCATTTCATTCGCAGATTTGCTATTAGCTATTAATGATAAAGAAAGATAATATGGGCGTGAACAATTTTTATGTTGAGATTGAAGGTTTGCTTTACATACACTGAAGAGTTAACTTAAAAAAGATGATTTCCCTAAACAAATAATAAAATGTCGGGCGTTTGGGTTTACTCAATCATCAGCGTCTTAGCAGTAAGCCTGATTTCATTAATAGGTCTGCTGACCTTTTCGATAAAGGCAGATAAGTTAAACAAAATTCTTATTTATTTAATCAGTTTTTCTGCAGGAACTCTTTTTGCCGATGCATTCCTTCATTTACTCCCAGGAATTGCTAAAAATGGTATAACGACAGGAATTTCTTTTTCAATACTTCTTGGAATAGTAATTTTCTTCTCTATAGAAAAATTCGTGCACTGGCAGCACTGCCATATGCCCATAACAAAAACTCACGTGCATGATTTTGCAATAATGAATTTGGTAGGCGATGGCTTCCATAACTTTCTAGACGGCTTGATAATAGGCGCTAGTTATTTAGTAAGTATTCCAGCAGGCATAGCAACTACTCTGGCTGTTTTAATTCATGAAATCCCACAAGAAATAGGAGATTTTGGGGTATTGCTGCACGGAGGATATTCAAAGAAAAAAGCTCTTATAATGAACTTTATCTCGGCATTAGTCGCAATAATTGGAACAATCTCCGCATTATTATTGGGAAAATATCTGTCTGGAATAGAAACAATAATTACCGCAATAGCTATTGGGGGATTTATTTACATTGCAGGTTCAGACCTTATACCGGAATTGCATAAAGATTTCTCAGCTAAAAAATCAATTATTCAATTAATATGCTTTATCTTGGGAATTATCTTAATAGGAGCTTTGCTCTTTTTAGAGTAAGATTATTTTTTAAGTGCATCTAAGAAATTATAGCCTGTGTGTTCTCTGCTAATAAAGCTATCCCCATCCCATACTTCTGTATAATTTTCTCTGTAAGAGATATCAACACTATCTCCCCTTGAAATTCTATAGTATAATTTTTTATGTTCTTCATCAGTTCCTTCCGTAATAAATCTTACACCATGCTCACAATCAATTATAAGGGCATATTTTTCAGGTATATCTACACTAGTAAATGCAACACCAATTCCACCTTCACCAGTCAAATTAATAGTTGGACCAATACCAGAACCGTGCTGTGACGCAGAATACCAAGTGTCATAAACCTTGCCCCTTTCAGTCATAATTCCCGATTGAGTATATTTAGTATTTCTACACCCGCCAAAAGCTAGTAAAGCTAAACTAGTTAATGCTATTTTCTTAAATGTATTCATGTTTTGGCGAGAAATAAACAATTTATAAACATTTCTATATTCAAGAATTTATGCGCAAACCACTTCAACTCAAGCCAGCATTCATCGAAAGAATGCAAAAACTGCTTTCTCCAGCAGATTATGGAAGATACAAAAAAAGCCTTGGGGAAAAACCCGCAGTATCATTTAGATGCAATACCCTAAAAATTTCTTCCGAAAAACTAAAAAAAAGACTCGAAGATATGGGCTGGAAAATTTCACAGCCTTGGAAAGACTATCAAGAAGTTTTTGTTGTTGAAGGAAAATATGTTAGCAAAAAAGAAGCTGATGAAATAGAAAAAAAATTAATGAATAAAAAAATTAATGTTAATATAAGGAAAAATTTGAATTATGGAGAAGCCTTAGTCTTGGAAAATGATAAAAATAACCATATTAATAAAAATGGCTCAAAAAATAAAGTATTAACTATTAATAATGAATATGCGAGCAAAGCGAACCTATCTTTTAGAAGAGCGAGTGAGAGCGAGCAAATATTAATTCATCTCGAACCTGGTGAACTCGGCCGTTCATTAGAGCATCTTTTAGGATATTACTACATTCAAGATCTTGCGAGTATGCTTCCTGTTCTTGTTTTAGAGCCAAAACCAAATGAATTAGTTTTAGATTTATGTTCATCCCCTGGAAGCAAAACAACACAAATCGCTTCCTGTATGGAAAACAAAGGAACAATAATCGCAAACGAAGTCTCTTTATCCAGAATAAAAATTCTTGCATCTAATTTAGAAAGATGCGGCTGTTCAAATACAATAATAACAAGAAAAGACGGAATTGCATTATGTAAAAGGTTCAAGAATATGAATGAATCTGCATCATTCGGAGGCAATGAAAAGATGCAGGAGGATGCTGAATTCATAAAATCCGAAGGTTTTTTATCTGAACCCTTCGGAGGCAAAGAGAAGGTTCAGCTGGATGCTGGATCAAAAACCCGCAGGAGGTTTTTATTTGATAGAATTTTAATTGATGCACCTTGCTCCGGAGAAGGAACACTGCGTTCTTCACCTAAAACAGCATTGATGTGGAATCCACATACCATAAAATCTCTTTCAAAACTGCAAAAACCCATGGTAGAAAGCGCTTTAGATATTTTAAAACCAAATGGGATAATTGTTTATTCAACTTGCACACACGCCCCAGAAGAAAATGAAGAAGTTTTGGATTATATATTAAATAAATTTCCTAATGTGAAAATTGAATCTATTAAATTACCTTTAAAATGTCGTCCAGGAGTGGTGGGATGGGAAAACCATAAGTTTAATTCAGAAGTAACTAAATCGTGCAGAATATACCCCCATGACACAGAAACCGAGGGATTCTTTGTTGCAAGACTGAGGAAGATAAAATGAAGAATAATAGAAAGATTTAAGTATCATTAATTACACTTAATGATTATTATAAGATATACTTAATAATATGGTTGAAATAATAAAAGAAATAATTGAAGGATATTGGAAGAAGGATACGCCAAAAGTTATAGATAGAAATATAGAACTTAAAGAAGAAACAGAACTAATAAACGACATTACAGGGATAAGAAGATCCGGAAAAACATCCCTTATGTTCTTAAAAATGTCCGATTTGATAAAAAGAGTTGGAAAAAATTCAACAATATATATAAATTTTGAAAATAAAAAACTTGTGCCATTAAAACAAACTTATTTTGATGACATAATGGAATTTATTGAAGAAAAGAAATTATTTGAAAAATATAAAAAGGTGTATTTATTTTTGGATGAGGTGCAAAGAATAGAAAATTGGGAAAGGTTTGTAAGAAGCATATATGATGATTATAAAGAAAAATTAAAGATATTTGTATCTGGCTCAAGCGCACATTTGCTAAGCAGAGATTATGGAAAATTATTAACTGGAAGGCATTTGACAACTACCGTCTTTCCACTTAGTTTTAAGGAATTCTTGAATTTTAAAAACTATAAAAATAATGATAAAATAAAACTAAAGATTTTTTTAAAAGAATATCTAAAATATGGGGGTTTTCCGGAAGTAGTTTTGTCAAATAATAAAGAAGAAATAATTGGTCAGCTTTTTAATGACATATTATCTAAAGACGTATTGAGTAGAGCAGAAATAAGAAAGGAGCAAGTATTAGAAGAATTTGTATATTATTTATCAAGCAATATTTCAAATAAGCTTAGTTTTAATAAAATGTCTAATTATTTTAAATCGAGGGGGGTAAAAATATCAGTTCAAACACTAGAGAATTATTTTTATTTTTTAAAGGAGGCGTTTCTTTTTTTTGATAATTTAATATTTTCATACAAAGTCAAAGACCAGCTGCAATATAACCGAAAAATATATTGCATTGATAATGGTGTAGCAAGTTTAATGGGATTTAAATTTAGTGAAGACTTGGGAAAACTTTATGAAAATGCGGTTGCGGTTGAACTTCTAAGAAGAGCTAATTTAACAACTAAAGTATTTTATTGGCATGACCAGCAACAAAACGAAGTTGATTTCGTGGTTAAAGACAAATTAAAAATTGAGCAACTAATTCAAGTTTGTTATGATATCGATAACCCTGATACAAAAAAAAGAGAGATTAAAGCTTTATTAAAAGCCAGTGAGGAATTAAAATGTAAAAATCTTTTGGTAATCACAAAAGATGAAGAAAGAGAAGAAAAAGTTGAAAGTAAAAAGATTAGATATATGCCTTTATGGAAATGGTTGTTAAGATGATAAGTTGCATTAACAGAAAAAATGGAGAAGGATTCTTCGTGAGCAAACTTAGGAAATTAAAATGATAAAAATAAAATTAAATACTAACGAAGAGTGCTGGGTATAGGAATTTTTTGCGGCAAAACTGAGGAAGGTAATAAGATGAAATATCAAGAACTTAGAGATTTAGTGAAGAATTGGAAAAAACATAAAGGATGTATTAACAAAGAAAGGTCTCCTTTGATTAATCCTGGTTTTCTAGGAACATTTAATTTAAGTTTTACAGAAGATTTTTGGCTGAAAGAATATGGAAGATTTGTGGATTTTGACCATGATTTAATTTTTTCAACAATTCAAAGTTGCATAAGACCACAAGACATTATGCTTACAAACACAAAAGATTCATGGAAATATCTTGGAGTTTTTGAAATGGCTGATTTAAATGGATTTTTAACACTTGCAAAAAGACCTGATTTTGATAAATTGCAAAAACAACAAATAAAAGAACTTATGAAATTCTTAAAACATCTCGGGTTTTCACCTAACCAAATCTATCCAAGTTACAACATTGGAGGAAAAGTTAGAGATATAACAAAAGGAAAATATAATTTTGATTTTACAATTCCTGAAGACAAAATTTCAAAACAAGGATTTTTAGAGGCGGGAATCCCAGAAAAAAACCTAATAAAAGACAAGACAAGAAACACTTTACTTGCATTGCACATTTATCGTCCGTCCCCTTGGGGGTATAGAAATGAAATTAATATAAATATTGGACCTGATGAAAAACCTTTGCTTTTAGATATAGCGACTATCGAATATACTATATGGAAGCCTGAATTTAAAGGAGATAACTCAATAGCAAGCAATATTATTGGATTAAAAAATAGTGGGGATGGATTTTCAATAGTGGCGGTTGGCTTAGAAAGGTTAAATGTGATTATAAATAAATTAAAAATAATTCAGGATGTTGATTATGTTAAGCCAATTTATGAAAAATGGAAAGAGATTATTAGCAAGGAAAATATCTTGACAATAGAAAGTTTAAGGGCATTACATAGAATTTATTCAGATATAACTTCCTACAAACTTATTCCTGGATGGCATCAAAATAAAAAAATAAAACATCTGCTTCAGAATATTCCTAAAGATGTTTCATTAGAAAAAATTGAATCTTTGCTATTAGTTCACGCAAAGAATCAACCCTGGCATAAGAATCTTAAACAAGGAATCAATCCAACTATAGAAAGGATAAATAAATACAGGAACTCAAAAAAATAGAAAACCCTAAACCCCCACCCTCTTCTTCATAATAACCTCATCGAAAAGCTCAACCATCTTTCTCACAAAAGAATTGCTTTTATTGAGCCTGAAAAGCTTTGCATTTCCAATCTGCCTTGTTGGGACAATTACTCCTGACTTGACTAAATCGTCAAAAGCCCTAAACAAGGTTGTTCTTCCTATCTCAGCACCTTCTGCAATATCACTTATGCTGTAATCTAGCTCTCTACCTTCAATAAGGAATTCCAGAACTCTTATTTTGGGGGTATTATCTAAAGATTTAATGAACAAAGATTTCATGTATATGTAAAAACTAATAAACTCTTAAATTAATCTATAAACAAAACATTTATAAAGTTATATATCTATTAAATATCAATTGATACTCATAATATACAAAAATGTCACAAAAAATAAAAATCACAAGAGAAGAATTCATCGAAGAAGGAAAGAGATATCCCAATCTTAGCACTGTTCTTATGGTTGAAAATTTTCTAAGAATCCATAGAGACCTTCCAATGAAAATTTCAGAAATAAAAAAGAAGATTCCTAGAAAAGTAATGCATCAGACATTAATAATAATCTTAGAGTACCTGTGGAAGAGTGGAAAAATTATCTACGGGCCAAGAGGAATCCAATGGATTTATTCTGAGCCAGAACATTTGAGAGTAATGTTCAAAGATTCCTTGGAGATATAAAATGTTTTTAGGAAAAGAAGTAAGAATTTTATTAAAAGGTCAGGCTAGAGAGTGTTTCATTGAACTGAAAAAGAAAAATGATAAGGAATCGCAGTCTCTTCTTAGGTCAATTGAAAGGTTAAAGAACATTTTAGAAGAAAATCCCCAATACGGGAACCCAATTGGCAAAGAATTAATTCCAGAATCTTTAAAGCAACAAGGAATAAAAAACCTTTATAGAGCAGAACTTTCTAATTTTTGGAGGATGCTATACACGCTTGAAGGAACAAGAGTAGAAATATTTTTATTTATCTTAAATATTGTAGACCATCCTACTTATAATAAAATATTTGGATACAAAAAATGACAATCCGCATCCTCTCCAAACACGAAACCCAAGCAATCCTTTCAAAGTTGCAAGAACAGTTCGGAATAAAACAAATTCCGGGAATTCTTCTTAGAATAGGGCAAGAAAGAATATTCCTGTATCAAGGCTCTTTAAATGAAAAACAAATAAAAGAACATGAAAAAGAGATTCCCATAGAAAGGCTTGGCGTTTACTTTGCAAAGGAACAAGAAGACGGGATTAGATTAAGTATAGAAGGAACCCAAATCCTTCAAAGTCAGATTACAAAAAACATATACAATTTAGATGAAACTCAGCTTGAACCTTGGATGAAAGGTAATGAAATTTTGCTTGATGATTATGCTAAAAGTAAATTTGATGACAATGAAAAAAACGATGCGGATGATAAATATAAAGAGATTATGGATAAAAATAAATTAAATGTTAAAGAATTAGATATTAAGGATAAACTTGATAATGAGAAAAAAGATGTGGATAATAAAAATAACTTATTAACATTAAAAAATAAATCTAGTGAGCCGAGTAATTTGACTTTGGCAAAATCTGTCAGTAATAATCAAAGTCAAGTTATGAGTAAAAGCGAGCCTAACATTGGGTGGGCGAGCGATTTTGCGAAGCGTGGTGCTAAACTGGATGAGCGGAGTCGCGAGTTTGGTTGGGATAAAACAATCAGTCAAAAACCTAACAAGGGCTTCGTTATAATAAAACATAAAGATGATTTTTTAGGGACTGGAAAGGCATCAGAACTAAAAATATCAAACTTCATCCCAAAAAACAGAAGATTAAGGGAAAGGGGTTAAAAGCTCACTTAACAAACTCAACATTCTCAAGGCTTTCAAATTGCTTATCTCCAGTAACAAAAATAAGGTTTCTGTTAAAAGCTGTTGCATAGCCTAAACAATCAATATAGCTAAATTTCTTTTGGATATTTTTAATTCTGAACCTAGATGCCTCTTCTATATCCTGAATATTAAAGCCTATCAACATTTCTTTAAATTTGTTGACAATTTCGTCAGCTTTCTTAGAACCAAAATTCTTGCTTATTATATAATGAATCTCTAATAAGTTCATTAAACTTGTAAAATTTATTGCGTCTTGAAATTTTTTGTAATTCTTATTTTCTTTTATAATTTCAATCAAGGCGTAACTATCTAAAAAATAAGCTATTACCCCCATTTTCTTTTTTCAGCTTCTCTTTCTTCTTTTCTTAGCTCATCTTTAATTTTTTGCGCGTCTATCTTCCATCCTTTCAAAGCTCCAAACATCTCCCTTAATACATTATCCTTTTCTTCTTTTTTAAGCAAGATAACAATATCGTCCCCTTCTTTAACATCAATGTCACTAACGGCTCTTTGAGGCACAACTACCCCAAAGGAATTTCCCCATTTTCTTATTTTAGCTCTTAATTCAATCATGTATAAACAGTATAATTATACTATATAAACTTTTCTATAATTGATTTTCCCTCAAAAACTTTTCAGCATCTCTAACACCCATGTAAAATGTCTGATTTATTCTTTTTCTATCAGTATCAAATTTAGATTTTATTAAAGAACCATCTCTAGGCTGAATTACTCGAACTAAAGAACAACTGTTAACATCTGTTTCTAAATTATCAAGGGCTTTCCATACTCTTCTTGCATGATCAACACCATAATGAAGAATAGGCCAGCAAGTATCAAATTTTTTCTTAAACCTTCCAAAATAACCAATAGGACCATTAAAAACAATTAATATTTCTTCATTACCCTCTTCTATAGCTCTTTGTAATGGAATAGGCCCAGAAAAACCGCCATCGAAAAATCTAGCTCCATTGATAGATACTGACGCATGAACAAAGGGAAGTGCACAAGAAGCAGTCATCTCCCTGAAAATAGCCTCCCTGCTTGGAGAAATGTAATGAGGCTGTCCTGTGGCTTTATCTGTTAAAATATAGGCCAATTTTGTTCTTGAATTAAAAACAGTACTTACATCAAGCGCTGATCTACCTTCTTGGAATATTCTTTCAAGATATTCTAAATCCAAAATTTGTCTGCCTCTCAAAGGATTCAAAATA
>JACOYJ010000004.1 GCA_016181885.1 Candidatus Pacearchaeota archaeon
AAACTGGAGTTTAGGTGATTACTGGAAAAAAGAAGCAATAGAGCTTAGTTATGAATTTCTTACAAAAGAACTTAAAATTCCTAAAGAAAAAACTTCAGTAACATGCTTCGCTGGAGATAAAGATGCCCCTAAAGACACAGAATCTGCAAGTATATGGAAAAATCTTAGCATAAAGAAGATTAAATTCCTTGGAAAAAAAGACAATTGGTGGGGTCCTGCAGGAGCAACAGGCCCTTGCGGACCAGATACAGAAATGTTTGTTAATGGGTTTGAAATCTGGAATGATGTTTTCATGCAATATAACAAAGATAAAAATGGTAAATTCAATTCAGCAAGCCAAAAAAATGTAGACACAGGCATGGGTGTCGAGAGAACGCTTGCAATATTAAATGGATTAAATGACAATTACATGACAGAAGTTTTCAAGCCAATAATTGAAAAAATAGAAGAATTATCCAACAGAAATTATAATAATCATAAAGAAAAAATGAGGATAATTGCTGATCACATTAAGGCTTCGGTGTTTATTATAGCTGATGGAGTTCTTCCTTCAAACACAGAACAGGGTTATGTTTTAAGAAGGCTTATTAGAAGAGCTATAAGATATAAAAGGCAGTTAGATATAAAAGAAAGAATTAGTGAAATAGCAAAACCGGTTTTTGAAATATACGATGATTATGAACATCTCGCTAAACTGGATAGCCGCATAATTTATGAATTAGATGGAGAAGAACAAAGATTCTTAAAAACAATTGAGCAGGGAGAGAAAACGCTTATTAACTTCATAAAAAACAAGAAAAATAAAATTCTAAATGGAAAAACAGCCTTTTTATTATATCAAAGCTATGGCTTCCCGTTAGAACTCATAGAAGAAACTGCAAAACAGCATAAAATAAAGGTTGATATTGAAGGCTTTAATAAAGAACAATCAAAACATCAAAAGCTCTCTCAAACAGCATCTGCTGGAAAATTCAAATCAGGCCTTGCAGATCATTCGGAAGCTACTACTCGCCTCCACACAGCCCACCACCTACTTTTAGCGACACTAAGAAGAGTTCTTGGAAATGAAGTTCTTCAAAAAGGAAGCAATATTACTCCAGAGAGGCTAAGATTAGATTTCAGCTTTTCAAGAAAACTAACAGATGAAGAGATTAAACAAGTTGAAAATCTTGTTAATGAACAAATAAAAAAAGGATTGCGGGTGACGATGGAGCAAAAGAATCCAAATCAAGCACTAAAAGAAGGCGCATTGGGAGTTTTTGGAGACAAATATGGAAATAAAGTTTCTGTTTACACAATAGGAAACTTTTCTAAAGAAATCTGCACAGGCCCGCATGTAAAAAACACAAAGGAACTCGGGCATTTTAAAATTCTCAAAGAAGAATCTTCCTCTCAAGGTGTGAGGCGTATTAAAGCGACATTGGAATAATATGGACGTCAAACTCATTGAATATATTTCTAAGATAAGCAAATCCAAAATCCTCTATAAAAGCAAAGTGACTAATATTGATAGGCTACTAGAAAAAACAATTGTCAAAATTATTCCAAAAAAAGTAACTCCTAACCAATTTACAATTTTCAGATTCATTACAATCCCAATACTGATAGTGTTGTTACTTTTTGAAAATTATAAAATAGGTATCGTGCTATTTGTTATATCCGGCTTTTCAGATGTTATAGACGGTGCTCTTGCCAGAACCAGAAACAAAATAACTACTTGGGGAGCATTATATGACCCAATAGCAGATAAATTACTAATAGGCAGTATTTCAATAATGTTAGTTTTTAAATTAATATCCCCCTATCTTGGAGTATCGATAGTAATTACTGAAACAATTATTATCCTTTTGACTTTGTATTCCTTCAAAGGAGAAATGCCTCCAGTAAAAGTATTCGGAAAAATGAAGGGTGTAGCATACTCAATAGGAATTTTTCTATTAATGTTATACTCAATTAAAAAAATTGAATTATTGTTATACACCTCAAAAATATTTGTTTATTTAGGGCTATCCTTTGCAATTCTAAGCCCCACTTTGTATCTTAAAGAACTAAAAGAAAAATCTCATAAAGAAGCAAGCAGTGCAGGAGTCAGAAGAATAAAAGCGATTCTCGAGTAAACGAAAGATTTTTTAATTTAGGGGTATAAAATAATATATGAAGAAAAAAATAATTAAGCTGTTTGCTGAAGGCAAACTATCTTTAACAGAAGCCTCAAATACAGCCGGAATAAGTGCTGGAGAGATGATGGATAAGCTAAGAGAGTCTGGAATAAATTCTAAGATAGCTCTGGAAGAACTAAAAAACACTTTAAATAATTCTCTTAGATTTATTAAGTAAAATACAAAAAGTAGAAGCAACAAGTGCGGGCGTTAGAAGAATTAAGGCTGTTTTAGAGTAATCACTTAGAAACCTTCCAAATCAGATTAAAATACTCCTTAAAATTGTCAGCAATAGTTTTATTTTCTATTACTATTCCTAAAAGTAAATCACCAACAACAAACAAGATTGTCTTGTTCTTATAAATAGTTATCCACATGGGAGAATTTAATTGCTCAGGCAAATACTTTATAGAAGTGAACTTCATCCCCTTTCTTTTTTCAGCATACTCTTTAGAATCTTTTTTGTAAATTCCTTTAAGCTTAATCCCTAACTTTTCTCTTCTTTTATGAAAATCCAAAAAATACGGTTCAAACTTATCATGAGCTTCTTTCGGAGCTCCAAGAACAAAAAATTCTCCTCCTTTTCTAAGGTCTTTCAAAATATCTTCATGAACTGTCTTTAATCCTTTTTCACCCTCATAGATATGCACTTCATACTTTGATTGCTCTTTTTGCTTATTAATTAAAGCTGGAAGAATTTCTTTTAATCTCCTCTTTTTCTCATCTAAAAAATTAATTAAGTTTTCAGGATTTGTTGCACGATAATATCTTCTCTTGCCTTTTTCAATATAGTTTACAAGTCCCTTATCAATTAAATTATTAAGGCACAAGTGGACTACAGAATTTTGCATATGTGTTTTTTTCTTAATAGGATTTGCATTTGCCTCTCCAAGTTCTAAAAGGGTCAAAAATACTTTTATTTCTCCATTTGTCAAGCCAATATCTTCCAGAATTTCTGTTTCCATTTATCCACCAATAATGGAGGACATATATTTAAATACATCTATTTATAGTGACCACTATAAAGGAATAAATACAGATAATGAAAACATACACGGGAGCACCGCTAAGCCAACAGGACAGATTAAAGGAAGGTTTAATTAAAATAGTTGGAGAAGGTTATCTACATATTGATACAATTTCATTTCCTAGGCTTAGATCATTTCTTGGACTAGAATATCACATTAGAGATCGTTATAATCCAATTGCACATTTTAAAGAGCAAGATAGACTACAAGAAGGCTTGCTAAAATACAGGGCTCTACATCGTGAAATAGATTATTATGGTGGTTTACGTTCTCTAATAGTACATGATGTACATAAATATACTCCTTTAGGTGCTAAATTAAACACATGGCTAATGTGCCAGAAAAAGATATACAGTTATGAAAAAATAGAAGGACTAAAACTAATGTCCTTTAATAATCCAAGGCAACTAGAACCAAGATACATTGAAGCTGGTCAAAGGCTGGCTGGAAAATAAAAAAATGGAAACATCAGAGAAAGCATCAAATGCCGGCGTTAGAAGAATAAAGGCAATTCTAAATTAATAGAAAAGTTTTTAGGTAAACACAATTAAGATAAAGATGAAAGCTATTCAAATAACTTTTTAAGCTCCTCCCTTATTTTCTTAACATCTTTTTCATTAATCTTAGATAATATTTCTTTGGAGCTGCTCAGAAAAAAAGGTGCTTGGCTTATTATCAAGTCTATATTTTCTTTAGAAACAATTTTGTCAACATAATATTGAGAAATGTTCCTTGCATCGAATGCCTTGGCTATTATTTTGAGATCATCTTTAGAATAAAAATTAATAAGAAACCTTTTCATAAATTCAAGCGTACAAGCGTGAATTTCGCATTTTACCCCGATTTTTATAAGAACAGCATAAAGTGAATAATACATAGAATAGTAACAAGCAGAAATAGCAAACTGCAGGTTAAGGTTTTTCTCCCTATTCATTGTACCAATTGCAGATTCAGCCATTTCAACATAGCCCTTAGCAAGATTTTCATTGGGTTCAAATAACTGGATTCCGGCCTTCTGTCTACAACACCATTTTAGGCTTGCCATATTGCTTCAACAAACTCTTCAACTCCTTTTATTATAATATGATTTTTTATAACTTCTTTTACAAAAATATCATTCTTATTAATCTTTTCTTTACTTGATTTAATGGCATTTATTTTTATCTTGTAAAGATTTTCTAAGTCCTCAATTTCTTCCATGCTACCAGCAACAAAAACATCTAAATCTGATTCTTTTTTGTTTGTAAATTTAGCATAACTGCCAAAAATAACTAGAATTCCTGTTGCTCTTCTTTCTAAGGCATAAAAAAGATCCTTTAATTGGGCGTGTTTTTCAATAAACTTATTTTTCCTTGCTATTTCCAGCATTTTAATAATGTCTTTAATTTGTGGATTAAGCATATTAAGAAAGTAATATTTGTTTTTTCCTTCTGTTGAATACTTCAAAACGCCATCTTTTTCAAGCCTGTTAAATATATTAGAAACTGTTTTTTGATTCATTTTAAGCTTATTTGCAATTTGTCTTCCGTAGATTTTCTTGGTATAGTCCAAACAAAATTCTTCTAAAATGCCAAGCATCCCTGCATTAAGTAACATATTACTCATATGAGTAATAAAGTATTTATAAGGCTTTCTATTTTTCTTAAAAGATTAATAAAAAGAAAATTAAGCTAAATTAGTTGACCTTGCAATAACACTGCTTCCTATTTTAACAGCAATCTTATTTGCTTTTGGATTCGCAGCCTTTACTTCTGTTATTTTCAAGGAAGAAGCACTAAATCCTGTTTTTGGAGGTATAAAGTCAAGATAGAAAATTGTTCCCGAGCCTTTTGGAATTGTCAAAGAGCCATCTTGTTTTATTATAGTTATTGTGTTTCCATTTCTGATTAGCTCCATGCCTGTAGTTCTCGTTGCCAGCCTGACATTTTTCAAAGTGCCAAGTTTTAAAGGATCATAGCTTATTTTGAAAGTTGTTCCTGCAACACTTTCTGTATTAGCCAAATTCACAGGAATTGTTTTTGCCGTTGCTGTTCCGTTTGCACTTCCTAAGCTAGCTGTTGCAGATGAAGAAGTTGTTAAAGGTTGTGAAGTGCATGTAGGTTCTGGCTCTCCCCTAAATGCATAACCAACAAGTTTCACAACATCAATAACATCTACAATCCCATCGCCATTCATATCTCCAATCCAGTAAGGATTTGGCGCAGGCTCTCCCCTGAATGCATAGCCGACAAGTTTCACAACATCAATAACATCACGGATTCCGTCATGGTTGATGTCGGCGCAGGAAGTTGGAGTTAGATCTGCTAAATATATATTAAACACAGGTGTTTGCCTATAACCAGCCCAGAGAACATAATTTTCATAAATGCTAGTTTGTGCAACATTTCCTTGCCACCCATAACTAAGATCAATGGTTAGGTTATTGTTGAGATTAAAGAGTTTTACAGCTTTTTCATAAGTCCAAACTACATTGTCCCCATAGACTACAGCGTCATTACTATACTTTAAGCTGTATAGGTTCGTTGTCATCTTTTGATCAACATCATACAGGTAAACGCCACTAATAGGATCAGTCCAGACAATTTTTTTACCTTGAACATCAGGTTCAATTGACAGAATATTTTGTCCGAAAAAAATAGTTTCGGGGCGCGAAGACATATTTGAAATATTAAAAATGGCCCTTATATAATGGTCTGATTTTGAATAAGATAAAACATCCCCATAAAAAGAGAAATATCCCGATTCTCCAATAACTAATCTCTCTAAACCAGAGTCAAGATCATACATGTAGATATCCCAATTTCCATTTCTAGTGTCTGTCCACAAAATTCTATTCCCATGGATCTTCGGATTAATTTGATTTCCCGGTGAGTAAGTGATTTGAGTAGTCGCGCCAGTCAAAATGTCGTACATATAAACATCATAGTCCCCAGATCCCTGGTCACCGTCATAAACTATTTTATTTTCATAAATGTCTGGAATATTTTCCATCCCGGGAAAATTAGAAATTTGAGTAGTCACACCAGTCAAAATGTCGTACATATAAATATCTCTCTCAAATATGTTTCCTCCTACCATTTGAGAATAAACAATCTTATCTCCAAACATTCTTGGATAAAACCTATATTCATTGTCATTATTTATTTTTAATAAACCGTACTCTATATTGATTTCTTTTTCCACTTCCTTTAAGGCTAAAGAATCTATGACTCTAACCTTGACTTGGTGCAATCCAGTAGTTCCTAAAAGAGCAGTGTATTCGTTGCTCGTTATCGAAAGAAGCGTCCCATCCTGGTACCATTGGTAAGTGCAAAGGCTACAAATACCTTCTTTAGAACTATTAAAAGCCGTTGCGACTGCTTTTAAATAAACTTTTTCTCTAGGAGGAATAGTTAAAATATTATTTTCTTCCATAGGAGGGTAATTAAAATCAGAAAGCAATTTTACCCTCATATCATTATACACTTTAACAAAAATTATATCTCGCGTTTTATGATTATTTTGATCAGTTACAGACAAACTCAATAAATAGTCTCCGTCATGAACCATCCTAGTATCCCAATTGTAGTTAACTATCCTATTTGGTGGAAGAATACTTGAAGTAGTTAAAGGAACCCAATTAGACATAACACGGTCGTCATAAGGCATGTATTCAAAAGAATAAGAAGAAAACTCTTCCCCATTTATTTCTCCAGTTATTTCGTGAATCCCGAAAATACCATCATAATATACTGAACTTTCATATAGTTTTGCAGTTAGCCGTCCTAATTCTAGAGAAGCTAATGAATTAAGCCTTCCATATCCTTGTTTAAAGATATCTACGTTCTGAGGATTGTCTGCGGAATTTTTTAAAATGTATTTTATCTCCTCTGGAGTCCAACTCTGATGCGCTTGAATAAGTAATGCCGAAGCCCCAGCAACAATCGGAGTAGCCATGGAAGTCCCAGCAAATTGGACATGTTGTTCGTCTAAGCAGGGATAGTAATATGGATGGGTACCTTGGGGATAAATAAGATTATATCTTGCAGCACAAATTATTGCTCCAGGAGCAACAACATCCGGTTTGATAATTGTTTCTTCATTCAAAATAATTGGACCTCTAGAGCTAAAAGAAGTAATTTGATCTGTTTCTGGATTTTTATCTCCCCAATAATCGCAAAGAACTTTTCCATTAGCCCCGCAAGTTCCGCAAGAAGTTTGAGTGTTTGGACTGCAACTGAAATTAAACGGTGGTCCGTAGTTACTTTTATATGTTGCTCCGACTGTTATTGCTTTTCGTGCAGTCCCAGGACTATTAATTGTACTTAAATTTGATCCAGAGTTTCCTGCAGCAACGATTGCAACAACACCAAGATCAACAGCATTATCAACTGCTTGGGACATTGGATCATCTGGATTGCCCGCACCACCAAGACTCATGCTAACAACATCTAAATGATCTGAAAAATCTCTGTCTTGATTTGGATCTGTAGCTCGATTTATTGCCTGAATTATTTTATAAGCTGTTCCGCCACCCATATTACTTAAAACTTTATATGTATAAATTTTGGCATCTGGGGCAACCCCTTTCAAAACGCCATTCCCTGCCGCTATTGCAGCAACATGAGTTCCATGTCCGTGATCATCTTTAGGGTCAGCGTCGTTATTGTAGAAATCCCAGCCACCAACAACCTTACATCCTATCCCAAAGCATCCGCCTAAATCAGGATGTGTATAATCTACTCCAGTATCAATAATCCCGATTGTAACTCCTTCACCAGTTAAATTAGTTCCATTAACTTGCAAGTTCCAAACATCATCTGCATTGATTAAAGGAACAGAGTCCATTAACATTGTATGAACTTCATAGTTTGGAGAAACCTCTTTGACTCCAGGTAGTTTTTTTATTTTTTCAATATCAAATTCAGAGATATCTGAAACGAGAAATCCATTAAAAACATCTTGGATCTTTGAATCAAACTTAGCTTTAGGATAAAGGTTTTTTATATTGTTCTCAAGATTGTTCTGTTTGTCAATAATGTTTTTTCTATAAGAATTGGTTTTTTCTTTTAAAGCTTGCTTGGTAGATACACCTTTTTCAACATTTTTTAGCTCATTAACGTAAATTTTAGAAACGGGCTCATCTCTCAATTGCACAATGTAACCATTAAATTTTGGGCTGTCTTCAGCTTTAGACATCAAATCACATAAAAAGGAATCATCAATTAATCCATCACAATCTTCATCTAATCTATTGCAAACTTCTATGGTGCAGCCTTTACTTTCTTGCGAAACTAAATTACCTTCAGTTTTACCAATACTTTGTTCACCCTCTTCGCCCAACCCCACCCCCTTCACCGGATTCCCCGTCGTCACCCAATTAGCCATGAAAACTAACTCAACAAAAAGCAAACCAATAAGAATTATATTAAGGAAACTAAAAATCTTTGAATTGCAAGACCTCCTTCTTTTCATAGTTTATTCAAGAGAAACAGCTTTTTATTTGTTTTTATCTTCAAGCAGCCATTTCCAAAGTGGAATAAATTTAATGCCCTGTTGTTTTTTTTCAGCATCTTTTGTTATAACAATCATCTCTTTTGCTTTTTTAAAATTCTTTCTAAATTTTAACAGCGCCTTTGTCTCTCTTTCATCAATCTCATTAGTGTAGGAGACATTTATTGCGCTCAGGCTGTTGTCTTTGTTCTTAACTATAAAGTCAACTTCCTCTTTTGAGCTTGCCCAATAATAAATTTCTTTTCCTTTTTCCCTCAAATTAAGAAAAACAATATTTTCTGCAAGTTTTCCTTCATCTTTTGAAAATTTAAATGAGACAGCGTTCCTTAATCCATTATCTATGCAGTAAATTTTTCCGGCTCTTGATTTCTGTTCTTTTAATGAGTATGAAAAGTGCTCTAATGTAAAAAACAAAAGGGCTTCCTTAAAGTAGGAGAGGTAATCCTTAATTGAATCGTAAGCTATCCCCATAGAATTTCTTATATTCCTTAATGAAATCAGGCCTGTAAAATTAGTTATTAAAAATAAAGCCAAATCACGCGTTTTCTGATTGTTCAAATTGTATCTATCAACTATATCTTTGTAAAGGATGTCGTCAAAGTATTGTTTCAAAACTTGCAGTTTAAATCTTTCTTCCTTTAACACAATCTCTGGAAAACCCCCAAATTCTAGATATTCTTTAAATTTATTTAGAATAAGGATTTTTGTCTTTTCCAAAAAAATTCCTTTCTCAATATTTTCCTTTTTTACTTCCACATTTTTGAATAAAAGAAATTCCTGAAAACTTAGGGGGAAAACTTCAAAAGTTAAATTTCGCCCAGTAAGGAGAGTAGAATATTCCTTCTTTAATAAATAAGAACAAGATCCAGAAATAATAAATTTATCTTTGCTCTTTAAGTCATATTTCTTTCTTACCCACGATTCCCAGCCTTCTTTTTTATGTATCTCATCAAAAAATATATATGCTTTTTTGTCTGGATTGAGGTTGCTTCTGTAAGTTTCATAAATCTCATCCAATGAATCTTGAGATAATTTTTGGTCGTCAAAATTAACGAATAATATCTGTCCTGGGGGTATGTTTTTTCCCAGAAGTTTGCTAATCATTTGATACATTATGGTGGACTTGCCAGATCTTCTAACGCCAGTTATTATTGTTATCTCTTTTATCTCGACAGAATCAACCAGTGAGTCGTATTCTGGCCTATGCATTCCTGTAAGTTCTCTTACTAACTCTTTGTTTTCCCACCAAGGGTTCCATTCATTTAGTTTTCCTATTTCCATGTTACATTATTATGTAACATATACTATTTAAATGTTACGTTTTGGTGTAACTATTAAGATATATTTAAACAGTCTCGCTCACAATCCATCTCACCGGATTTCCCGTCAAACTACCCTCATTAATTACAAAAACAAATTCGATTATAATAAGCGCAAGAAAAATAAAATTAATCTCAACCAAATCATCTTAGATTAATTTATCACAACAATCCTTAAAAACTAATTTTCAGATTTTATTTAATGGAAGACCATTACTTAAAATTTGAATTCAGAGAGAGACAACTGCACATTTAAGGATTTACAATCCTAATGCAAGAAGAACTCTAGTAGCGTTGCATGGAATAGGCTCTACCGCAGAAGAATCTTTTAATGGTTTTTCAAAATATTTTAGGCAAGATTACAGGCTTGTAACTCCTGACTGGATAGGCTCTGGAGAAACAACCAAACTTCTCGGTAGAGGAGATGTTTATGGTTCAAGATATTGCACTGACTGGCTAGAAATTCTTATCCCAGAAACAAAAAATCATGGAATTTTAGATAATAGTTTCTCATTATTTGGAATATCTATGTCTGGATTAGGAATAGCAGAATCTTATCCTATAATAAAAAATGAGCTTGAAAAGATAATATTTCTTAATCCTGCAGGATTAGACAGGAGAATAAAAAGAAGTTTCGCTTTTGCATTAAGCAGTGGTTTGTTCATACCATCAATAGCAAGAATGGCTGTCAATAGCGATTTCTTATGGAAGAGAACTTTTAATTGGAGTGAAGAAAAAAGGCAGAGACTAAAAAAAGATTTGGATAATGGTAGGGAAGAGTTTACTATAATGTTGAGGCATGGGAGAACAGGCTTTACCCAATTTGGAAGAATGAGAAATTCACACTATCTTCCAAAGCAATATTCAGAAATAGAACATCCTGTTTTATTAGTTTACGGAGAAAATGACGATATCTTTTATAAGCAAGGATATTTAGATTTTGCAAGGCGACACGATTGGCAAACATATATGATTCATGGAGCAAAACACAGCATAATTAGCTCAAGGCCAAAAGAAATTGCAGAAGCGGTTAATCCTTTCCTAGAAAGTTAATCACTTTATCAATATAGCTTCCTTAAATCCTTTAAAGTGCGAATCTCCAGTTAAAACCTTCGCATTAATTTTTCTTGCAGTTAACAAAACAAAAGCATCAATCAAGCCAAAGTCTTTGATTTTCTTTCTGATTTGTGCATGTAATCTTCCGGCTTCTCTTGAAAAATCTACATTAAAATTATAAATTTTAGAATTAGAAAGAATTATTTTATGTGCTTCCTGTCCATCCTTTCCTTTCCTATCAAAAAAGCTTGATATTTCGGCTAAGTTCAAAATATTAGTCACGATTTCATTATTAGAGTCTTCAATATATTTCATGGCTTCCTTTCCAGAATCGCCACCTTCAAAGTAATCTATCCAAGAATGAGAATCAACAACAATTTTCATTTTAAAGTTCTGTGTCTAACTCATCATCTTTTGAGAATTTTCCTATTCCTTTAAATAATCCAAACCCGCTCTTCTTAACTTTCTCAACTTTTATTTTAAGCAATTCCCCTTCTTTTATTGATTCCTCGTCTACAATTTCTTTAGGGATAGTAACAACTAAAGACCCCCCAACTGCTCTTGTTCTTGTTAATGTTTCAATTTTATTACACCTTTATATAATTAAATTAAACATAAGTTATATTTAAATCTTTCGATTTTCTATTATCAAGCATTATAAACTTTTCCAATCACTTTATCAAAATAGCTTCCTTAAATACTTTAAATCTCAGTGTCTAGTTCATCGTCTTTAGTAAATGGGCCAACTCCTTTGAGAGAGACAAACCCATTCTTCTTCAAAAACTTCTTAACAAATTCTTCTGTTGTAAAAACCTTTATCTTCTTTTGTTTCTTAAAATGCTTATCATCTGATAAAATAGAAGCATTCAAGAAAATTGCACAAGCCAAAAAGGAAACATCCTTTTTATCATCAATAAGTTTCATTGACTGATTAATGTAGCCATTATATTTATCAAAAGGAATTATTTTAATATATTCAAAGATTTTGTTTAAAGTAGAATTAAATTGTTCATCATTAAGAGAGGATTTTTTACAGACATATTCTTTATATTTCATAATCTCACTTAGAGTAAAAGAGGGTGTGAAAAAACTAAAATTAAAATCAGTCAATATTTCTCTGCATAAACCATCTTTGAGCAGGGCAGAAATAATAATATTTATATCAACAACAAAATTCATGTTAGCCCATGTCTTTTAGCGATGCCTCTTTTTATCTTAGCCCCTATTTCTTCAATATCTTTCATGGTAAGTTTGCTGTTTTTAGTTAGGTCGTCCATAACCTCTAAATCTTCAAGTCTTTTTTCCAGCATTGCTCGCATAGCCTCGCTCCATCTAATTTCTTTATATTTCTTTAATCTCTTATGCAGAGAATCTGGAATTGATAATGTTATATTTGGCATGTTTTGGTTTGGGAACCTTTTCAAAAGGTTCATTTGGCATAGAATTCTGTGTTTTCACAGGTTTATATAATTTTCTATTGATTAAACATTATAAACATCAACCAACCCATATTTTTTTCTCAGCTCTTGCAGCATATTCTTCTCTTTATCTGTAAGCCAATCTCCTTTTTCCATCTTCCTCCTTATCTCTTTGAAAACATCAGCATCTTCATACTCTTTAAAAGATTCTGAAAGAGAAACGCCGTCAGATATCAGCATTATTTCTGGAGAGTTTCTTAATTTTATTCCTCCAGCATACTCTATTTCATCGTCGCTGATAATAGAAGGCCCTGAAGTTTCAGCAAAACAATATCCTGATTTATTCACACTGTTTATAACCGGGCAGGAAATTCCAACAGCTTCGTGGTTCTCATCATGATAATAAAATAAAACAACCCCGTAATTTAATTCTTTAAGCAAAAAAGCAAGCAATTCTGACTTTTCACCGCAAACACCCATCCTATCATGTAAAATTTCATAAGGATATCTTGAATACCTGACGCTAAAATCGTCTGTAATCTGGATCTCTTTGTCTGAAGCCCCAAAAAGAATATTCTGAACTAAACTTACTGCGATTCTTGCTTGATCTTCTTTATTCTTGGCAAGGTTCTGTATTTTCACAACCAACGGAAGAAGCAACTCTCTTTGAGAAGGCTCATTTATTTTTTGCAGTTTAAAATCAACTCTGAAAGGCTTCTCTTCTCCAGCATAAGAAATCTCCCTTGATTTATTGCTCAAAAGTCTGGCCATTTCACCATAAACTGGAAAAGAAATATATTTTGCCTGTCCATTTAAAATATATTTCAGAGTCACTTCTTTTTGCGCGATATGAAATCTTGATAAACAAATATCTCCTTGCTTAAGATAATCTGAAGAACAGCCACAGATAGATGCTCTCTCAGCCAAAATCCCTTCTGTGCAGTAATACGGCTCTGTTAAAGAGCAGGTGTTGTAAAAACTGCCGTCGCCACAAGTTGGAATTTTATTCACTACTTTAGCTTTATCAACGTAGCTGAATAAAGAGATAACTATCGCCCCTGCAACGATTATTATTAAAAAAACCAAAACAGGAATAAGAAAATATTTCTCAACATTCGGATGAATCGGAAACTTGCTTTTAGTTTGAGCGCCTTGCTGCACCCTTCTCACCATCTTTTTCTGCATAAATACAAATGGCAAAAGAATTATAAAAAGGTATCTGAAATGTTAAGTCAAGTTCATAACCAAACATTTCATAGTTTAATTCCTTCAATAATCCGCAAAGAATAAATAAAATTACCTGCTCATTTCATTCGCAGATTTGCCATTAATGTTAATGATAAAATACACGACGATAGGAGTGAGTAATTCTTTACGTTAAGATTGCTGGTTACTTTACATGAAATTAAAAATCCATTCCTTTTAAATAAACTTACTAAACTAATTCTGCACAAACATATTTCTTAGTCTTGGGTGAAAGAACGCAATTGCTTTTCTGAATATAAGAACTGAGTTTATTCCAATCTACCTTATTATAAAAACTATAGTCTGTTGCGACTTGTTTGTAATAATCTAAATCTGATTGAGTTAGAGTAAAAATCATAGGTTTATTGCAACTAAATTCCGTTGAGGGATTTGCTCCCCTGAATGCAACATTTATTATCTTAACAACATCAATAACATCAATTAATCCTTGCGAATCTCCGTCAACATTCCAAACCCACAAAGGCTCAGTTGGTTCAGCTCCCCTGAATGCAACATTTATTATCTTAACAACATCAATAACATCAATTACGCCATTATTATCCAAATCTCCGCAAGTATTATTTTGAATAGATGCGATTAAAGGTAAATTATCTCCCCCATAACTAGAATTCCAATCAGAGCGATATGGGATATTAGTATCCCCAATTCCATCTCCATCAGTATCTGTCCCATTATAATCACTCCAATAATTTCCGCCAATAAACTGTCCATTCACAATATTTTTTCCAGAAGTTTTAGTTGCATTCCAATAAGTATTCCCTTTTGTTCCGGCATTTATAGGATTACTAAAGAAATTGTTATACACCTTGTTCTTAATAGCGTAAGGTCCAATGTAAGAAGTAGTGTCATTTAACCCAACAACATTATTCCTTATCCAATTTCCAGTAATGTTATTATTATTTCCACTAAACGATATTCCTGCCATTAAATTCCCCTCAATTTCATTTCCGTAAATAATATTATTGTCTCTCCCAAAAATAATACCATTTTGTTCGTTCCTTAAAATTTTATTTCCACTAATCACATTTTCGCTTCCGCTATAAAAGATTCCTGAATAATTATTATCCGAAATCACATTTCCATAAATTTTATTCGCCCAGAAAATGCCCATATACATCCCATAATCATTATATGAAAGAGTATTATTAGCAATAGTTCCATACATGAAAGCCTCGATAGAGATTCCTCGGCTATTTCCGGTTATAAGATTTCCGGTAATGTTATTCAAATTAGAAGAACCCCATCTCTGCCAATATTCTTCCTTATACAAACCATAAAGCAACCCTGAAAAAATATTGTTTTCTATTGAGTTGTAGTCAGAATAATCGCTAAGATAAATTCCAGTTCCAACCTTGCCTGAAGAAATTATTGAATTATTCTTAAAAGTATTTCTCAATGACTCAAGGATATCGAAACCTAACCCGCTATTCAAAACCCGGTTATTCGTAATTTGATTATTATTCGCGGAGCTTAAATAAACCGCTTCATTTACGTTTTCGAATATGATATTTTGAACCATTGTATAATTTGTATTAATTAATTGTATTGCAACAGGCACGTTTCCAAAATACATGTCTTTGATAGTTACTCCATTTGAATTAATCAACAGTAACTGGCCAACATTTTGATTAAACACTTCTCCAGAGACATTCTCAAGATAAAGTATTGGAAGCCCGTTAATAGTATTATTCAAAACCGCATTATTCCCGCCATAATAAAAATAAAGCCCATCATTATTTGCAAAAATATTATTCTCTATAATGCTACCCTCCTCTTCAAAATAAAAGCCGTGATTATTATTGAAATAGTTGTTTGAAAATCTATTTCCACTTGAACTAGAAATCACTTCGACTCCGCTATAAGCATTATTCTCAACCAAATTACCCTCAAAAACATTATTCGATGCATGCTCAAACAAGTACAATCCATTAACATTTCTAGCAATATAATTATCCACAACTTGATTATTTGCGGAAGTGTAAGTGAAGCTAATTCCAGAGTATCCATTTAACTCTGCCCTATTTTCCCTGATCTCATTTTCAGATGATCTACCAAAAGAAACCCCCACAGTGTTGTTAGTCACATTATTATTTTCTATCAAACTTCCATTAGAATAATATCCATATATTCCATAGCTATTATAACTAAGGCTAGGTTTTTTCTTGTTCAGAATATCATTTCCGTAAATTTGCTGATAAGAAGATTGAAGCGAAGCTATTCCATTCATTGTGGGTCCACGAATTACATTTGAATGAACATCATTGTAATTAGAGCCAAGATTCAAAATTATAGTATTATAAAAATTGTTCTCAAAATAATTTCCAGAGATTTTACTATTTGTTGTCCCGCTCATAATAATTCCGTTCTCATAATTATTTGTTATTCTAGAATTAGTTATGCTCAAATTAGTAGAATTAATGATTCTAATACCAGTATTACTTGAATTATCCACATTAAAACCAGAAATATGAACATTATTTGCAATTACTTTTATTATGTCTGCAACAGAATTTTTTCTGATAATGGTACTTCCGGGATCTTCACCAACAAGAAATATTTCTTTATTTATAGTAATATTTTCAGTATAAGTTCCGCCATAAACAAAAATAGTATCTCCATTTAAAGAATTATCTATAGCTGGTTGAATGCTTGTAAAATTATATCCTCCATCATCGTCAACATAAATAGTAGTGGCACTAACAAAATTAAGAAACAAAAATGCTAAGGATAAGATAAACGCTCTTTTCATATGAACAATAATACAGTTATATATTTAAAGATTATTGCTAAAATCACTCCAAATAAATTCCGGGTTTCCCCGGCTTCGCCTTCTTGCTTTTTCCTTGAGGATCATATTTCTTAGAATCATTTACTGCAAAAATGCTGAGTCTTAGGTTTATTCTTTTCTCAATCTCCTTAAAGTTGCCTGCATAAGCTCCTAAGTCCTGAGGAATAATATAGGCATAAGCCTTCTTAGCGTTTTCAACAAATTTCTTTACGTTATTCAGGTCATTAACCAAGCTCTCAACCAGCTCTTCTTCTCTCTCAAAATTTGCATCAATTTTGCCCTCATCGGCAAAAGGCCAATCAGCAAGAGAAATTAATTTTTTATTTTCAAGCTTTCTCCAAAGCTCCTCGCAAATATGCGGCGCGTAGATAGAAAGCATTTTTAAGAAACTCTCCAAGTCTTTTCTTGAAACTTCCACGCTTTGTTCAATAAAATAATAAAGCTGCCTTAATTTTATTATTGCTATATTGTATCTAAACTCCATTATATCTTCAGTAACATTTTTTATTGTTTTGTTCACCTTACTTTCAAGTCTATTTGAAGATTTTCCTAATTTCAATGATAAAACTCCCTCAGAAAACTTCTTGACAAATCTATAACTCCCCTCAATTCCAGAATCGCTCCATTGAATATCTTTGTCTGGAAAAGCCATGGACATTAAAAAAATTCTTGCAGTATCTATCCCATACTTGCCCGAGATTTCCTCTGGCAACACAACATTCCCCCTTGATTTTGACATCACAAAACCATCTTCTCCATGAAGCATGCCCTGATTGAATAATTTGGCAAATGGCTCGCTAACATTTAACATTTTCATATCTCTAAGAACCTTGATAAAAAATCGCGCATAAATCAAGTGCATAACTGCGTGTTCTGCCCCGCCAATATATTGGTCAAGAGGCATCCAATAATCAACTTTTTTCTTATCAAAAGGCTTCTTTTTATTTTTATTATCACAGTATCTTAAGTAATACCATGAGCTGTCAAAGAAAGTATCCATAGTGTCTGTCTCTCTTCTTCCGAGTTTTCCGCACTTTGGACATTTAACATTAACCCACTTCTCGTCGGTTTCTAGGGGATTTCCCTTGCCAAATTTAACTTTCTCTGGAAGTTTTACAGGAAGATCTTTCTCCGGCACAGGAACAATTCCGCATTTAGCGCAATAAACCATAGGAATAGGCGTTCCCCAATACCTTTGTCTTGAAACAAGCCAGTCTCTGAGCTTATACTGAACTGTTTTCTTCCCGAGTTTTTTATATTCAAGAGCCTTGATTATATGCTCTTTAGCTTCCTCGCTGTCAAGATCATTAAATTCTTTAGAATTAATTAGCTTGCCTGCGCCCGTATAAGCTTCCTTAGCAATATCTCCTCCAGAAATAACCTCTTTTATTTTCAAATTATATTTCTTCGCAAACTCAAAATCTCTCTGGTCGTGCGCAGGAACAGCCATAATCATTCCACTTCCGTAATCAGCGACAACAAAATTTCCAGCATATATCGGAATTTTTTCATTGTTCATTGGATTGATTGCATAGCTTCCGGTGAAAACCCCTTCTTTCTCAAGCTTATCCATATCTTCCTGTTTTGTGCTTCTTATTTTCCTTAAGAATTCGTCAACTTCTTTTTTCTGCTTAGCGCTAACTATCTCATAAAGTTTAGAATGCTGCGCAGAAACAACCATGAATGTAACTCCGAAGACAGTATCTGGGCGTGTTGTGAATATTGGCCATTTTTCAGTTAAAGAAATTTCATTTAACAATTCTGGAAATTCTTTGGTGCCCATATCTTCAAGGACATAATGCCCATGATCTTTAAGTTCAATTAACTTTCCACCTAAAGAATCATGAAATACTTTTGCACTTTTCTTTCCATCTTTTTCTTCGTCATTGGATGTAAAAATAACAATATCTTTAACTTGACTCCTTACCGAATCATTTATCTTATAATCATAAAAACTTTCTTTATATTTTTTATCTGCAATTTTCCAGGGAGCAACCAATATTAATTTTTTAATTTTCTTCCCAGTCTCTCCAAGCCACTTTACTAAAAAAGCTGTGCCACGACTATGTCCAATTAAAATACTATTTTCATTAATATTATTTGATATTTTTTCAAACTCTTTCTTCCAAGCCATATAAGTTGAACCCCAAGGTTCAGGCATATTAGGAGCAAATACTTTAATTCCTTTTTCTTCTAATATTTTTTTAATCCAAATCATCCAATGTTTATTATACTCCTTATCATTTTTATCATCAGCACTTCCGTGAACAATCACAACATTCGAAATTTTATTATTAGTATTTTCAACCTCAAACAAAATTTCAGCTCCTTCGCTTTTTCCAATCCAGTTTTCCTGCATGGTTTTTATTCTTTCCGGCCAATCAAGCTTAGGAATATTATCTAAGAGCTCATCAGCATATTCCGTAGTTTTAATGAACCACTGCTCTAATTGCTTGATTTCAACTTCTGTATCTTCATGCCTCCAGCATCTTCCATTCTTAACCTGTTCATTAGCGAGAACAGTGTCGCACTTGCTGCAAAAATTAACGCCTGATTTTTTCCTATAAACCAGTCCTCTCTCGTAAAATTTCAAGAACAAATATTGATTCCACTTGTAATAATCATAATCAGAAGTCTTCAGCATTCTTTTCCAATCATAGCTAAGCCCGAGAGATTTCTGCTGTTTTATAAAATTCTTAATAGCATCTTCTGTAAATTTCCTGGGATGAATTCCCGCCTTTATTGCAGCATTCTCTGCTGGCAATCCGAAAGAATCATATCCCATGGCGTAAAGCACATTAAACCCCTTCATCCTCATAAATCTGGCATAAACATCCCCCATGATATAATTAAATGCGTGCCCCATGTGCAATCCGCTTCCTGAAGGGTATGGAAACATCTCAAGAACATAATATTTTTTCTTTTTTGAATTCTCTTTAGCTTGAAAAGCCTTTTTCTGCTCCCAAGTTTTCTGCCATTTCTTTTCTATTGACTGGAAGTTGTATGCCATAAATTAAAGAAGAAAACCTTGATTTAAATTACTTACTAATCAGTTTGTTTGTAAATCTTACCAACAGCCATTCTTCTTAATTTAAGGGTATTTGCCCATTTTGCGTAAGCATTCCAGCCTTGAAAACTTTCTAAGATTTTTTCCTTTGTTAGCTCTTCTTTTTTATATTTTCTAATTTTGGATAGCATTTTTCGTGTATTTCTTTTTTTCAAAAGCCTGAAATGATAAAAATTTCTAAAACCAACAAAATCTATGCCCTTGCTTAATGAAATAATTTTGGATTTATCTTGATGCAATTCTAATTTAAGTTCATTCCTTAGAAATCTATTTATCTTTAGTTTCCAGTCCTCTAATTGTCCTCTGGACTTATTCAAAATCACAAAATCATCAACATATCTTATATAATATTTAGCCCTTAGCTCATGTTTAACAAAATAGTCTAGTTCATTAAGATAAACATTTGCAAAAAATTGGCTTGTTAAGTTGCCAAGGGGCATGCCAACATTCGTTCGCCCCCCAATCTCACTATTTCCTAGAATTTTTTCAACGAGCCGTATAACTTTTTCATCGCCTATTTTTCTTCTGAACATATTCGATAGGATTTTATGGTTAACTTCTTCAAAATAATGCTTTATGTCTGCCTTTAAGCAATATCCTTTAACTTGATTTTTATTAAAAATGCCATTGACTTTTCCGTTTTCAGAAACCTTATTGGCAAAAGCATAAAATCTTTTTAGAGCGTATAGATTCCCCTTGCCTTTTCTGTTTGCGCAAGAATCATATATAAAAGTTTTCTCAAAAATCGGCTCGATAACTCTAATCAGTGCATGGTGAACAATTCTGTCCCTAAAATCCGCCTTGCTTATCTTCCTCGTTTTTGGGTCTCGTAAAATAAAGGTTTGAAGTGGTTTGGGATTATATGTCTGATTTTTTAATTCCTCGTGTAAATCCAACAAATTTTTTATTAAATCTTTTTCAAACTCAATCACATAATTTTTCTTAGTTTTTCCCTTCCTTGCTTTTCTCCAAGCAAGGATTAAATTGCTTAATTTGTAAATCTCTGGATAAAGATTTTTGTAAGTTTTCATAAATATGATTGCCTTAGATGTTAGAGCCATTCCAAAACCATAACCATTGCTGTTGTCATCCCGGTTGTTGCCATTAACATTAAGCCTGTTGCCGTTGATGTTCCTGGAATTAAGACTAGCAACAAAGTTATGTAGCATCTTGCTTTAAAGTAAAATCACCAATGCTTCATATTTCAACAAAATTTCTTCAATGCCTACTTAATGTTGCATTTGCATTTCATATTCTTTACTTTGGCCAAGCTTGGACGAAGTAGTTTCGAACATAAGCAAAATGCGTGTGGCCCTAGCAAAAGCATAAATGCTCACTAAGGCAAAAATAATAATCAAAGATATATTAAAAACTCATCGATTTCGCACACACCTTGCGAAATCGCTCGGCTCAGACGCTTACGCGTCTTCGCACTACGGACGCACCCCAAAACCATAACCATAGCTAGTGTCATCCCGGTAGTCGCCAACAACATCAAGCCTGCCGTTGATGTCCCAGGAAAAAAGACTAGCAACTCTCGCAGTTAATTGAGAAACATTTTCCCTACCTAAAGCCCAAACATAAGGCTTGAAATTATATTTATCAGCAACTTGAGCTAACTTGTCAGCTCCTTCCTCTCCAGCCAAAGCTTGAATAAATAGATTTTTAGCTAATTCAAAAGAAGATTGCGATTCTATTTTGAATGTCCCAAATGGAACAAATCTTACACCAGGGTCTTTAGCTCCTAATTTTTTAATAATATCCCCATGGTCCATGAAAACTCCTCCATTTCTTACCTCTGGTCTGTCTTGAATATAAATCCCTTCATTTGGAACATATAATAGTCCATTAAATCCCAAAAGCCAATTGCTTCTTAATTTTTGAATAACGTCTGCAGAATATTTTTCTTTAGGATTCTGCCATGCGCCATGAACTAATTCAGCAGTCTGTACCATAGTGGGCTGTATCAATCCAGCTTCATTAATTTGAGTGCCGACATTTGCATAAGTTCCGGGACCGAAAGCGGGAGCTACAAAAGAAAGAGTTCCTTGCTTAGAATTAACATCTAAGTAAGTTCTCCCTTCTCTTATGTTTAATCCTTGAGATTGTGCCATGTATCTTTCTAGAAATTTGGGGTTTTTAAATCTTTCTATCTTGTAGCTACTTGCAAAAAGTAACAAACTTGGACTTATTCAATTCTCCTTTTCTTTCATAAAAACAAGCTCACAAAATGTAATAAAAATTTTTTATTATAAGAGTCATATTTAAATATCCCCCCCTCTTGCTTAATCAACGGGATAAAGATTTTCCTCGGAGGCCGAGGTTATTGGGAAGCGAGAAAAGTTGTTTATGTATAACGCTTCACAATGGCCGAGCAGAAAGAAAAT
>JACOYJ010000013.1 GCA_016181885.1 Candidatus Pacearchaeota archaeon
AAATGGCAGAGATAACACTGTCTTTGGGAAGAAACAAACTGTTAAATCTTATCAGATTCTTTGCAAAATCAGGGAGATGACGATAAGGTTACAGTATCTTATTTTTCCGTATAAATCCTATGCATCAGCAGATAAAGCACATTCACCGCAGCCATTGAAGTTGTAACAGGCCCGATATAATTTCCAGACTGCCTTGAACTTATAAATCCCGCAACTCTTGAAACTTTTTCTAAATCAAAGTTGCTTTCAAAAGAGCAGTCAATAATTGAAGCTCCCTCTTTCAAAGATTTATCGTCGAAGAGTTCAACTTTAGCCGGCACTGCAGTAACAACTATGTCTGCATTTTTAACATAATATTCAATAGAATTTTTCTTGGTATTTATATCGCAGGCAACAACAGTTGCCCCAAAATTATCAAGCATTCTCCTTAACGGGGCTCCAAGAGAATATGATTTATTGATTATAACAGCATCTTGCCCTTTTATTTCAACATTGCTATCAAGCAAAACTTTAACTATTGCTTTGGCAGTGCATGGAACAACAGATTTGCATGGAGTTCCTGGAAAATTTCTTTCATAATGGGCAAGTCTATAAACATTATTGGCGCTCAAGCCCTCAATGTCTTTAAACTCCGGAACTATTCTCATAAAATAACTGTCTTTTATTCTTGGAAAATTTATCGGATAAAAAACAAAACCTCCAGTTATTTTTTCATCCTTATCCAAATTCAAAAGGCCTCTCTCAAGCTCAGCTGGAGAATTGACTTTAACAATTTGTGAATCTATTCCAACCTCTTGAAATTTCATAGTTAAAGTCTTTGAGTAAGACGCACTTCCTTTGTCTTCACTGGCCAAAAAAAGTTTAACAAAAGGATTTCTGCCAAGCAATTCTATCTGCGTTCTGACTCCATAAAAATATTTTTGGGAAATTTCGTCGCATGGAAAAAATTCAGCCATTTTAAGAATAAAGTTCAGCCTAAAAAATCTTCAATAGTCTTAGAGGTCATTTCACTTTCCAACACTCCGCACTCATTTAAATTCCTAATCTCTCTTGTTCTCAAATCCCTAATTAATCCGGTTGGAACCATCTCAATGATTTCACTGCCCGGAATCTTGCAGACAAAAGCGTAATCCTTATATTTTTCAAGGCGATAAGTCGTTTTTTGCCCCTCCTCTTTTCCCTCTAATCTTGCGAGAATATGTTTTCCTTTTGTCGGTCTGGTTCTGCTCAATTTACTCACCATTCCATAAAAAAACAAGAGTTCATAAGCTCTCTTAGCGACATATTCCAAAGTAGGTTCTCTATTTATAACTCCGTGGCTTTTAAAACCAGCCAGCATACTAAGATACTTTTGCATATAAGGTTTATTTCTCGCGGCAAGAACAACTTGATAAACATCCTCCCTTGTAAGAGTATCAACAAGGTCCGGCTTTACATCACTCCAGCCTTTCTTCGGCGCCATATAAAAAGCATATGTCCGACTTTTTTAAATATTTATATCTTACAGGATATTGTCTACTTAAGGCTATTCGCATAAATTTAATAAAACTGCAATTATTTATTTTTATAGGCGATAAAAAAACAAAATTTACTAACCTGTCACTCGTTGACTTAAAATGGCCTTCTATCTGTAAAGCAAGCTTGTAATCTTAACATTAAAAATTATTCACTCCTATCATCGTGTATTTATTCTTAATAATTATCGCAAATTTGCGAATGAAATGAGCAGGCAATTATCTTTATTGTTTTCAGATTATTAAAAGAATTAAACTATGAAATGTTTGGTTATGAATTTGATTCAACACTATCGCAACAATTAAAAAGTCGTTTATTTATTGGGGTTTATGAAGAAGATAGAAGACATTGCCTTATTTGACATGGATGGAACATTGTGCGATTATGATTCTGCAATGGAAAGAGATTACAATCTTTTAAGAAATCCCAACGAACAACCGTACAAAGGAGTTAATAAAAAAATTAATTATGTAAAATCAAGGATTGACTTAATAAGAAACCAGCCATATTGGTGGAAGAATTTAGATAAATTAAAATCTGGGTTTGATATTCTTGAACTGGCAAAAGAGCTGGAATTTCAGATTTACATCCTGACAAAAGCTCCTAGAAAAGCCCCGCAGGCATGGACTCAAAAAGCAGAATGGATTAACGCAAATGTCCCTAATACGCCTATGATAATGTCTTATGATAAAGGATTAGTCTACGGAAAAGTTTTGGTAGATGATTATCCTCCTTATATTGAAAGATGGCTTGAGCACAGGCCAAGAGGATTGGTTATCCTTCCAGCCCATCCTTGGAATAAAAACTTCCAGCATCCAAATGCAATAAGATGCGATGGAAGCGATGCTCAACTAAGCAGAGTTAGGATGGCTATGGAAATCGCAAAACTAAGAAAACCAGAACAGCCCCTAAATTTAAGCAGAATTTAAAATAACTTTAATCTGCTTTTCCAAAATAAGTCAAGCCAATAGAATCTGGGGTTGCGAAATTAACGTCGAATATTTTATCATAAAAATTAATTTGTTATTTCCACAGGATAAAAGATATTTACCCCATCAAAACCCTTAAAAACCAAATTCTTATCCTAATATTATGGGTAATTTAGAAGTCGGCGATTTGATTTTATGCACCGTAGACAGGATAGTTGGAACAGTTGTATTTGTTAAAATCGACGGCGACGGCGAGGGAAGCATAATTGTAAGCGAAATCGCTCCTGGAAGAATAAGAAACCTTAGAGATTATGTTGTTCCAAAAAAGAGGATTGTCTGCAAGGTTCTAAGAGTTTCCGGCGACAGAATAGACCTTTCGTTAAGGAGAGTCAGCCAAAAAGAGCAAAAAGAAGTTTTGGAATCGCATAACAAGGAAAAAAGCTATGTTAGTATTTTAAAGAGCATTCTTGGAAATAAAGCTGAAGACATAATCTCTAAAATAACAAAAGAAGAAAAGCTTTATGATTTTTTAGAAGAGGCGAAAAACTTTCCGCAAAAGCTTGAAAAGTTTATGATGGGAATTGACGCTCAAAAAATCCTGGATATATTAAGGGCTCAAAAGCAAAAAACAACTGAAATCCGCAGGGAATTCACATTAACAAGCAAAAAGCCCGATGGAGTAAGTCTGATAAAAAAAACTCTGTCCGAATTCAAGGAAGTTGAGATAAAATATCTCGGCTCTGGGAAATATATCTTAAAAAAAGAATCTTCCGATCCAAAAAAGGCTGATCAATTAATCAGAGAGATATTGGAAAAGGTGGAGAAAGAATCTAAAAAAATCGGGCTTGAATTCCATTTTAAGGAAAAATGAAAACTGTCGCCTAACAAAATTAATTGGCTTCACTGAAAAAAAATTAATCCAAAAATTATTTTTTGCATCAAGAATAATAATAATTCATATGAACGAAATATATCTAAATTAATCTCCATGAATATCGCGTCAGCGCTATTTTTCTTTGGTTGGTAGAAATATAAAATTTAATGTGGCTGAATCAACAAAAAGATAAGATATTTAAACGTGAAGCTATAATTTGCAATATGAATCTCAAGAAATGTCCTTCCTGCAGCGCTTACACTTTAAAAGAAATTTGTGGCAAGTGTCAGAAAAAAACAAAAGATGCGCATTATAAGTTTGTGAATGTTAAGAAATAAAGACCACATCCCTCATTTCTTTAAAGTGCTTGTCTCCGGTTATTATTTTGCAATTCAATTCTTTTTGTTTTGAGAGAATAATAGAATCAATTAATCCAAAGTCTTTCTGAGTTTTCCTTTGCTTAAATCTTTCTTCTGCAGAACTAATCCAATCTTCCTCTGTAATTAAGAGCTTCTTTGAATTTCTTTTAATTATCTCAAAAAACTTAGAAAAATCCTTGCTGTTTCTTAGAGCCCATCCTTTTATCTCTGCTAAACAACACTCAACAGTAAAAAAATTATTATTTTTATCCAAAAACAATTTTCTTAAAACCTTCCCTTTTTCAGAACCAATAAAATACTCAACCCAGGCATAACTATCAATAATACACTTCATTACCAAAACTCCTCATGAGATTCTTCCTCTTCCTTAAAAGGCTTAGCTCCTTTAGCAATGCCGAAACCATCTAATCTCTCATCTAAACTTATGTCTATTCTAATGCTATCTCCTTTTTTCAAACCAAGTTCTCTAAGCCTATCCTTAGGTAATATAACCCCTAAAGAATTTCCCCATTCTTTCAATTTTACTCTTATCATGTTTAAACATAATGTATAACTATTTATATAGTTTTCTGTTTTTTAGGAAATCAGCGCATTATAAGTTTGTTAAGATGAAAAACGCAGAGAACATAGATATCTTAGAATAATAAACAATTTAAATAAGCAATTGATGATTAAAAAATGGATAAAAG
>JACOYJ010000014.1 GCA_016181885.1 Candidatus Pacearchaeota archaeon
TTTCATCTTGCAACTTTATGCTCTTCCATTAAACTCCTTGCGATAATAATGTTAAAGGAATTAAACTATGGAATGTTAAGTTATGAGCTGGCTTAACAACATGCGTAATTTTAAAAAGCAAACTTCCTTTATCATTCATGCAGAAGATAATTTTAGGGGCTATATCTATAGTTGCTGCAGCTGCAATATGGGCTTTCGATGGAATCTTTTTAACGCCGAGACTTTTCAATCTTGATGCAGCGCTTGTGGTCTTTATGTTCCACCTAATCCCCTTTTTATTAATGAATTCTTTCTTATTCTGCCAGTACAAGTATTTGTTTAAGTTTTCAAATCCTGATTATTTTTACTTTTTCCTTGTAGCTTTGTTCGGGGGAGCTCTTGGAACATTAGCCATAGTGAAAGCATTATTTCTTGTAAATTTCCAGCAACTATCTGTAATTTTGCTTCTGCAAAAACTGCAGCCGCTTTTTGCAATATTTTTGGCAATAATCCTGCTTGGAGAAAAAATGGGGAGGAATTTCCTGTCATGGGCTTTCTTAGCTGTTTTCTCCGGATATTTTCTGACTTTTGGGTTTAGTCTGCCTAATCTATCTGGAGGAGTCAATGTCTTATACGCTGCTCTTTATGCTCTTCTTGCAGCCTTTGCATTCGGAAGCGCCACAGTTTTCGGCAAAAAAGTTCTCACTAAATATAACTTCAAGACAGCAACTTTCTACAGGTTTTTCTTCACAACAATAATCATGCTGATTTATGTCTTAGTTACGGACAAGATTAATTTTGGGAACATCACGCAAACAAACTGGATAATGTTTTTGGTCATCGCCTTGCTTACTGGAATTGGGTCGATTTTCTTATACTATCATGGATTGAATAAAGTAAAGGCATCTGTGTCCTCAATCTTAGAGCTTTCGTTCCCAGTTTTTGCTGTTTTGCTTGACTATGTTTTCAACAAAAATCTTCTTTCTCCGGTCCAATTAGCGGCAGCAGCTGTTATGACTCTTGCTATATTTAAAATAACAAGACAGCAAAAAGCTTAAAAACGCTGCTTTCGAGAGAGTAGTATGACAGCTAAACTTTGGGGGTTTCCCCATAACGATTGGAAGAAAAGATCTTTCTAGCTGTCGCTTTCTATTAAATTTCAAAGGGAATGTTTTTATATCATTATTAACTGAATTAAATAATAGTTTAATGCAAGTACGTAAGATATATAAAGTTCTGGGCATTGTATCTTATATGAATAAAAGAGTTGTTTTTCCAAAAGGATTTCAGTCAAAGTTTATAAAAAATATCAAGGAAAAAACAGGATTGAGTTGGAAAGAATTGGCTAATAAGTTATCTGTTAACGAAGGTTCTTTGAGTAAGGCTTATAGATTTGAGCTATGTAACATTCCTTACGATCTTTTTACTAAAATGATTGGTTTGATTAAAGAAAATGAGGAAAATTTGATTAAGACATCTAATCTAAAAGTTATAGAAGAAAAAGTTATTATTGGGCGAAGAGTTTTTGGTGAACAAAAAAAGATGTTTGGGCCAATTAATATAAAGTTCAAAAATAAAAACTTGCTTTTAGACATTTCAAAAGTGAGATTCAGTAAGTATGATCTATCTAAAGAGATAAAGTTACCCCTTAAGTTAACCCCTGATTTAGCAGAAGAAATTGGAATGCAATTTGGAGATGGCTTTTTATCGTCCAGAAGATATGATTATAGACTAAAGGGAAATCCGAATAATGAAAAAGAGTATTATTTAGATTATATAAAACCTTTGTTCAAAAAACTCTATAATTGTGACTTAAAAATAAAAGATTTTAAAACCAGCTTTGGATTTGAGCTTTATTCTCAAGCCGTTTGGGAATTTAAAACTAAAGCATTGGGAATCAAACCGGGTGTGAAATACAATCTTTTTATTCCAAACAAGTTAAAGGTTAATAATATGGGAATATTATCTGCTTTTATAAGGGGATTGTTTGACACTGATGGATCAATCTCTTTTAAATCTAAATATGGATATGAAAAATACTATCCTACAATAGAAATATCCTTGACATCAAAAAAAGTAATTAAAGATGTTGCTGAAATTTTATCTATGATGGGCTTTAAACCTTGGGTAGGTTTTAATAAAAAATATGGCAGAATATCTCTTTATGGAATTGGAGCATTTAAAAGATACAAAGAATTGATTGGATGGAGCAGCCAAAAAAATTTAAATAAAGTAAATGACTGGAAAGAGAGATATCCCAAATTAATAAAATGATATGGCGAATGTGGTCTAACGGTTATGACGAGCGACTGTGGCTCGCTAAAAGGGAGTTCGACTCTCCCCTTTCGCCCTCATGGAGACAAAAAAATGACAGAACTAGTTAAAGGATTCAAGGATTATCTTGGCGAAGATGCTGAGAAAAGAACAGAGATCCAAAAAATAATGATTGAGATATTTGAAAGGTACGGATTCAAGCCAGCAGAAACTCCAATTGTTGAATATGAAAATTTTGTAAGGGGGGATAATGAAAAAGATGATGCGGTTTCTGATGTTTTTAAATTAAAGGATAAAGGAGACAGAAAATTAGCTTTAAGGTACGAGTTTACATTCCAGCTTAAAAGAATAATGAACAATCAAAAGCTTCCATTTAAGAGATATCAAATAGGCTCGGTATTCAGGGACGAACCAGTTTCAGCAAACAGATTCAGGCAATTTACACAATGTGATATTGATACTATAGGCTCAAATTCTAGAGACGAGGCAGAGATATTGGCCGTAACCCAAAACTTATTGCAGGAACTGGGAATAAAATTCAACATTTATTTTAATAATCGAAAACTTTTGAACGAGATTTTGGAGAAAGAGAGGGTAAAAAACATAGATTATGTAATGAAAGAAATTGACAAGATAGACAAGCTCCCAGAAGAACAGGTTAAAAAAAATTTGGAAAAATATGGGGCGGAAAATATCATTGAGATATTTAAGGAGAAAAAAGAATTTTTTGAGAAGTACGAATCATATAAAGAAATAAAAGAATTGCAAAAATATCTTGATTATTACGGGGTTGAAGCAATTTTCCTGCCAAATTTAGCTCGAGGGCTTTCGTACTACAACGGAAGCGTTTTTGAAGTTAAAATCTCTGGCTCAAAAGACTCAATTACGGGCGGGGGAAGCTATATATTCAATGGTGTTCAATGCACGGGCATCTCTTTTGGATTGGATAGGCTGTTTACTCTAGCGGATATAAAATTCACTAAAGATAAATATTTAGTAGTTTCTCTAGACAAGGAAGAAGAGACTATAAAACTTTCAAAAAAAATAAGAAATGGGGGAAATATTGCGAGCATTTTTTACGGAAAGCCGTCAAAGGCTCTTGATTATGCAAACTCATACAAATATAATAAGATTGTCTTCGTCGGAGAAAAGGAAATAAAGGCAAAAAAATTTATGGTTAAAGATATGGATAGCGGAAAGGAAAAATCTTTGGATTTTTCCGCGAAGCTTTAAGAAAGACTTTGAATGGAAGTGTGCCAAAGGTATAATCAAAGAGTTATTTGCGGCACTCCTTTTTTAGTTTTTCTGTAGTTTTCTCATCTATAATTTGAGGTGTTGTTTTGGGAATAAAACCAAGCAGAAACTCTAGATTACTAATAATCACATCTCTTTGAATTTCATCTTTACGAAATTCAGGATTAGCACAAGTTTCCTGATCCATGTGCATTTGAACATTAATATCCAAGAAAGACCTTCCAGAATCTGAATTAAAATATCCTGATTGCTCCCAAATTCTCATACTAATTCCAGGCATAGCTAGTTCAAGAATTTCTGGTTGCATACTTCTTGCAAATCCGATAAATTTTCTATCTCGCGGAGAAAAATAAACCTCGCTTTTAAAAGATTCTAATAGCCTGGCAGAAGGATTTGGAAGCTCATGCTCTCTACCAATAAAACCCTCATCTGGAACTATAACTAACTCATGACTAGATTTAAGGGATAAATAAAAACTATTAGAATAATTTGTTAGTCTTCTATATATTGTTCTTAAATTCTTATTGGCTCTTGTATAACTCGTTAATGCCTTGTCCATTACACCTAGAAGGTCTTTAGAGGCAACTTCTATTGTTTTAAACTCTTCTTCTGGAAATGGCTTTTTCCCTTTAAGATCAAGGTAAAATATGTGTCTTTCCATTTTAGTCCAAGAATAATTGGTTATTTAAGCATTATTGTAAAATAATTCTTGTATTATTAAAGCAACCTTATTTCTGGATAATACAAATAAAGTTATAATCACAAAACGTCAAGAACCACTGGTCACCGCTCGCAATATCTGACGTCGCTCGCTATAGACCAGTGGCATGCAGTCAATGAGCTACAGGATATTTCTGGCCTAAAATA
>JACOYJ010000005.1 GCA_016181885.1 Candidatus Pacearchaeota archaeon
CGGGTTCGGATTTTCATACCGACGAAACGGCGCATCATGACCGTGGCGGCGGACCGGAACTTGCTTCGTTTACCGCTTACGGTATTGATGTATCAAATATCGTAGCTTCTCTATATTTTGATTTATCATAATGCTTAGTGTTTCTTTTAATTTTAGATACAGGTAACTTTTTTTTATCCTTTCTTTTTAATTCTCTTTTATTTATACGCTTAACCCTCAAACCAAAAGGAGCTTCCAACTGATAAATTAAAATTTTCGTCATCTTTCTTAATGGCTTGATGAAAGAATTAACAAATTCTTCTCTAGTAAATGCCTTTTCTACAATAACATTCATATTTCTTTTTAAGTATTCTTTTGCCATAGCAATGCCAATATTTGAAGCAAGTTCTACATAGGCTTTGTTATCTATTTTATAGCCATAAACAATTCTTTTTAAGCTGTCTAAAGAGATTAAGGCGCTCAATCTCTTCTTTTTGTAAAGTTCCATCTGCAGCATTTTAGCTGTTGTAGATTTTCCAGAGCCAATAGGACCGTCAATTAAAATCAAAAAAGATTTTCTTTTCATTTTTTATATTTTAATGTAATTTTGTTAAGATAGCTAATAAGAGGCAATCTCCAATTTTTCTTTAATTGGGTTCTGATAAGATTAACAATTTCTTTATCATTTCTACTTAATTCATGCTTCTCAACATTTTTTATTTTAGCTAATATAACAAAATATTCTTTATCACTTAATGCATAATTTCTTTTTTCATAGGCTGTAACTTTCATCTCCAAAAAATCTCCCCTAGTTCGATAAATTTATTTAGCGAAATTGTAGAAATATTCATTTGAATATTTCCTCTGCAATTTTAATTCTGTCTTTTATATCCATTGTTTTTGCGAAATTGACATCTGGGATTCCAGTTTGCCCGACATAGCCAGCAAGCTCCCACATGGTAATTCCAAGAAGTTTTGCTGTTTTCTCCATTGAGATTCCATGCTCATAAATCCTTGAAGCCTTGTTTACTTTAGCTTTTATAATTACTTCCCTAATGTATTTTTTCAACTTTCCAGATGCGCTATCAAGTTTTTTTGCAATTCTTTCTATATGAAACCTTAAGTGAGCATCATCTTGTTTTCCTATAGCATAAATTGCGTGCTCTATTTCGTTTATCAGACCTTTGTAGAACTTATTCCAGCCAGGCCTCTGCCGGTAGTCTGGCCTTTCAAGTATTTTTGATAATGCATAAACTATGACTGCTATTGCAATATTGTCCGGATCTTGGGTTATCGAGGCTGTGTGAATTGTCTGATTGCTCAACTCCCTCAGCCCAACAACATCATAATTTTTAATCTTCTTGATTGTTCCCTCAAGAATTCTCTTTATGTTCTCTTTTTCCTGCATGAAATAAATAATGATAAAGGATTAATAAAGTTAACCTTAAGCATTCACTTCCATCCAATAAGTTGGATATACTTCATTATCGTCAATACGATTTTCAAGCCCGCGATATTCAGATGCCTGCCTAATTCCAGTAAATCCTCTTTTGCTAAAATATTCAAAAGGAGTTTGTTCATCAAAGTGTCCTTTTAATCTACCTTTAAACAAAAAACCAAACAAGTTCAATACTCTTTCCCCTTTTGGCAGGTCCATAAATCTCTGAAGATTTATATCGTGACTAACATACAATCCTCCACCAAGGTTTCTTAAACAATTTTGCACATTTTTTGTTAATATATTGTGCTCATTAGGATCTAAATGAACTGTAAGACCTTCTGCTATAACCATTGTCCTTTTGCCATTTTCCAGATAAGGCGAGACCTGGGAGTATAAATCATCACTAAGCAAATTAACTGGGACAATGTGGTGATTGGAGCATTTAAGGATACCTTCGGTAGATTCAATTTTTCTCTTTTTCCATTCACACACTTCTGGAAGATCTATTTCAACATATGTGCCGTCAGGATTGTTTCTAGCCCACTCTAATCCATAAGTGGAACCTCCAGCACCTAAATCAATAACCTGATCTGGTTGATATTTTATTAAAGCCTTTCTAAATGATTTTACGAGATCTGCTCTTTTTTGTATATGCGCCCTTTGATCTTCTTTACCTATTCCCATTAGTCTTCCAATTAGATATGGCATCTTTCCCATAAACGACGTAAAATATCTTGCGTAAGGCATGCCAATTTGAGCCCTAATTTCCGCCACTAAAAAGGAGGTATTCATTCTTCCTCGCTTTATTCTTTCTTCGTTTTCCATTTTATTAATTTCTCATGTATTTACTACTATATAGTAACATGTAAATAATACTTAAAACCCAACCAGCTGTTTTTGCGCTAAATTGCAACACAACGTTTTTAAACAATAGCTGGCTTTTCTCTTTATGGAAGACCTTAAAGGATTTGTAGAGCCGGCTACACCAAGCCATACTTATGACGTTTTAGATAAGAGATTATTAGTGGGATTAGCCCACAATGCACGATTCTCACCAACTCAATTAAAGAAATTGGTTAATCTATCAAAAGACGGAATACGCCATAGAATAGAAAAAATGCATAAAAACTACACTATATTGCAAAATATTCTTATTCTAAATCCATTCGTTTTAGGATTCAAATTCCACACTTTGGCTTTAGAAATTAATTTTCCCTCAATAAATGAGGAGATGATTTTAATAGGAAAACTGGCAATGCACCCAAATACGGCTTGGATAGGACAATGTTTAGGAAAATACAACCTTATTGTCAACATAATTACCTCCAAAGAAGATACCAAAAGCATTGTAAGTCAAATAAGGAAGATATGCGAATCAAATTTGGGAAAAAGTGAATTAGTAGAGATTACTCAGATGCATTCTTATAACCTTCTCCCAAAATGGTTCATAAATGAAACAGGTATTAGTGAAAGAGTTTTATATAAACAAAAAAATTCGTTCAATGAAATTCTTTCATATCCCTCAATTAATCAAGTGAAACGAACTTCAATAGATAAGCTTGATGTATCAATAATCAGATCCCTTTCTCAAGATAGTTCAAAATCAATTGCAAATATTGCAGATGAGCTTAAATCTCCATTCAATACTATAAAAAACAGATTACGGAGTTTGATTAAAAATGAGATTATCTTAGCATTTCGTCCATTAATTAATTCAGCGTTTTTACACTTTTTTCCATTTGTGGCATTAATTAAATTAAACAGTGATTCTGAGATTGACAACATTAGATCTTTTTTGAAAAATCATGGAAATGCGGGTTTTGTCCTGGAAACAAAGGGTAAGTGGAGCTTTGAATGGTTTGCAGCAAATAAAAACAATGCACAAATTTACAAAGACACAAAAGAGCTAAGAGAGAAATTTAAATCAATTAAAGACATAACAACACTATTTATTGTTAAAGATTATAAAATGACATTTATCCCAGAATACGTTCTTAACAATGGGCTGGATTCTTGCCTTATGAAAAAAAGATTATTTAAACCTTAAGATGTTCTATAATTCATGAAACAAGTCCTCCTTGACACAAGCTTTATACTAACATGCATAAAGCAGAAGATTGACTTTTTTGAAGAAATATTTTTCATGGGATTGGGGATAATAATTCCAGAAGAAGTAATCAAAGAGCTTGAGCTATTGGTAAAAAGCAGAAAAAGCGCAAGTTCTGCCTTTGCCTTGAAGCTATTAAGCCTTAACAAATTTGAAATTATCTCTCTTAAAACAAAAAAAGTTGATCAAGGAATTATAAATTATGCCAGGAAAAATCCTTTAGTTATTGTCGCCACGCTCGACGGAGAGATTAAAAGAAAACTGAGAAACCATAAACTTGTTATAAAAGGAAAAAAAAAGCTGGATATTATTTAACCTTGGAAATCATTTCTCGAGCTTCTATCAGGGCTTCTCCAGTTAATGTAGATAAATAAGCATTGCCCATTTCTCTAAAATTCCAGCTATAATTAAGAGGATCTGTTACTCTCTCTAATCTTCCCGCTTGAACAGCAAAAACTCCCTGATCAGCAACGTAATATCTTTCAGCAATTCCCCCGGTTTTCTTCGTTACCTTTAACTCGTATATTTTGTCCATGTTTGCTTTTAATGATTCTTCTTTTTAAGCATTATTGTGCTAAATTAACTTAGTTATATCTTTATAAATCTGGAAATAATGTGAATTTTATGTCAATTGACCTGTGTGTTGAGCCGAGAAAAGTTTACACTTGGGACGAATTCAGGCTTGAAAAACCATCGTTTTCTATAGCTCTTGATGGAATTGTTAATGGACCGACAATGAGGGAGCATTTCGGACCTTATGCAAATTTTGACCATCATGCCGGTGTTGATAGGACTTCGACCAGGTCAACTTCAGAACAGGTTTATATGGAAATAAATCTTGATTTATTTGATCAATTCAGAAAAAACGGCATTCCCCACGCTAATGTTTTTGTCAATGATCCTGATGAAGACACCTGCTTGGCATGGTGGCTGTTGAAGAATCATGAGGAAGTTTCTGATCATGCTAATCCAAAAATAAATAGGTTAGTTTCGTGCGAGGATAAATTGGACTGCACTGCCGGAGCATATCCTTTTGGAGACATAAAAATGAGAAGGCAGATGGCATGGATTTTTCAGCCATATACTCAGGCAAGATTTGAGGAGAAGCTTGGAGATATGGGCGTTGCAGAAATGACTAATCTAATAGAATCTGTTGAGAAAAGAATAAGCGAACATATTTTTGGGACCGGGGGGGAAATAGCGCTTGAAGGAAATTACGAAAAGATTGGGGGAGGAAAGAATTGGACTTTCGTGAAAGAGACTGGGTCTGTTGCAAGAATGGCAATGTATAATGACGGAATAAAGGCATTCATATCTTTTTTGTCAGAAAAGGATGGCGGTTTCTTTGTTTATTCTGTCGGCAGAAAGTCCGGTTGGGTTAAAGATTTTCCAATACCAAGGCTTTATGATAGATATAACTATGAGGAGAAAAAGCTTGGAGCAGAGATAACCCAAAATAACAGATGGAATGGTGGAGACACTACGGGAGGCTCGCCTAAAAAAACAGGGAGCAAGATTCCGCCAGAAATATTAGAGGAAATCACTAACGATGAGCTTGAAAAATTGGGGGTTTGAAATAAGGGTGCAAATTAAACCCGCAATCTTAACTACACTAAATCCTAATAATTATCTACAAATAAGTTAGCGGCTACAAAAGGCATAATCATCGATAAAAATTTGATAGATTATCATAAATCAATAATTGCCATCGAATTAATAATTATGAATTATAATAGATTAGTAGGTATTATTTATGAAGCAACGTACTTAACCTAAAAATATACACCCAAATACTCTATGCCTTCATCATTAATAACTAACAGCAAATCTGTGAATGAAATAAGTAGCTAATTATATTTATTATTTGCGGGTTACTGAACGAATTAAACCATGGAATGTTGAGTTATGAACCTGACTTAACACGGGGATAAGCTTTAAAAACCGTTTTTTACTACTCTTTTTATGTTCTATCTAACTGAAGTTGAAGATTATGTGCGGGTTGAACCGAAACTTTTTGGCCTGCCTACTGTCGAGGCTGTTGATCAGCAGCTTAGAGAGATTTATGCTGATTATTATGATGAGGAATTGGGAAAAGTTGTTGCTGTAATGGAGGTCTTGAATGTTGGCGAGGGAGTCATTATTCCCGGCGACGGCGCAGCTTATTATAATTCGGCATTTAGAGTTTTGGTTTGGAAGCCCGAGCTGCAGGAAGTTGTCTTCGGTGAAATTGCAGAAATAGCAAATTTCGGCGCGTTTATAGATATGGGAGTCATGAGAGGCATGATTCACATCGGGCAAACAATGGATGATTATGTTTCTTTTTCAAAATCAAATTCTCTTCTTGGCAAAAATTCCAAAAGGGCATTGAAATCTGGAGATTTATGTCTGGCAAGATTAGTTGCTTTGAGCCACAAAGGCGACGAGCCAAAAATTGGCTTGACAATGAGACAGCCAGGATTGGGAAAACTTGAGTGGATTAAAGAAGACGAGATGAAAAAAGACAGGGAAGAAAAAAGATTGGCTAAGGCTGAAGAAAAAGCAGAAAAAGGAAAAACTGCTAAGGGCAAAACGGAGAAGAGAAAATGACCCAAGAAGATGAATTTAGATTGAATGAAATAACAACAATGGAATATGATTCAAATACTCGCCAGAGGAACTTAGTAATATCTGCTCTAAATGACCCTATTATGCAAAATAGTAGTTATTCTTTTAGATGTGTTAATGAAAACATTCTAAGTAGAACATATTGTATGCCTACAAGCCAAGGAAGTGATGTCACAGTAGTTGTGATAAATCCCTTAATTCCGAGATTTTCTAAAGTGTTAATTTCTGGAACAAAAGAAGCTTGTGAATGGCACAAAGGAACTTTGGATGAGCTTGCAGGAACTAAAGAATTAAACTCTGGAGCCCGCTTCCAAAGAAGATAAAAATGCCTAAAGAAAAAGCATGCAAAATCTGCAATACAATATATGAAGGCGGAGATAAATGCCCCAACTGCGGGGCTTCTGAATCGTCAGACTCTTTTAAGGGAAGAGTAAGGATTCTTAATCCTGAAAAATCAGAAATTGCCCAGAAATTAAAAGTAAAAAAGAAAGGAAATTTTGCAATAAGAGCCTAAAATGAATGAGACTTTAAAAATAATTTCACAAAAAGAAAATCCATTGTTTAAGAGAAAGGAAGTTGAGGCAGAATTGACTGCGGAAATATCTCCAAGCAGAGAAGATCTTATGTCTGCATTGGCCAGGAAGCTTTCTTCTTCTGCCGATGCTGTAAGAATAAAGAAGGTTAAGAGCAAATTTGGCTCAAAGAAATTTTCAATTTCAGCGAATGTTTATCAGGATAAGGAGACTAAAAAATCTGTTGAGATTAAAAAGCAAAAGGAAGAGGCTTTAGATAATAAACCAGCTCCGGCAGAAGCGAAAACAGGGGAGGCTAAATGAAATATATAAGTTTAAAATTAGATGATGATTGGGGGCATAAATCATATTCAACAAAAGGTAAAAATCCAAGAGAAGTTGAATTTGCCGGAGGACAAGCCCTGAATGTGCAATGGCCAGAGGGTATTATTACTAAAGAGACAATTAGAATGCACTATTATGAAGAACATATTAATGACATGGGACATGAATATATTGCTAGGGGAGAAATACCAACATTTAAAATTAAAGTCAGAGGTCTTGAAGTAATAATAGATAATTTTGAGAGGTTAAAATTCAGGGACGATGAAATAAAATTTAAAGAGGAAAGAAAATGAAATTAGAATATGCTTTGGTTTGGGCAAGAGGCAACAAAATGCAAGTTTTTAATTTAGGTAATGAAAGATATTCCCTTCTGAATAATAGCGGAAAGGTGCTTGGAGAGATTTACCTTATTGAAGAAACTAAGGACGAATACTTTCTGCAATTAGGATTGGATTTGTAAAATGGCAGACAAAGGAAAGAAAGGAAAGAAGAAGCATGTGAATAAGCCTACTAGCAAGAAATATAAAAAATATAAAATTTCCGGAGATAAATTTACGAGAGACAAGTGCTGCCCTCGATGCGGTCCCGGAATTTTCTTGATGGTTACAAATGATAGATTGTACTGCGGTAAATGCCATTATGCTGAGTTTGTGACTAAGGCAAAATAATAAACATATACGCCTTGTGTAAATAAATAGGTCAAAAAGGTAATCTTTTTTAACAAGCTACTTTGATCTTAATAACTCTAAAACTTTCTCAAATTCTTTTGCTTGTATTACTGCATCTTCCAAAGCATTATGGGGCAAATCTCCTCCTCTCAGTCCCAGATTAACCACATTTATATTAATGTCTTTCATTAAACCACGATACATAGAATTAATGTCTTCCCCACCATACCCAAAAGGATTTTCTCCATGATAGAAATTATCAAAGTACCATGTTGTAAACATTCCATCAAATTTTATTGGTGCTGCTACTTCAATAGGTTTAAATCCTTTTGTAACTTTTTTTACCCAAGACGCATATTCTTCCATTACTATCTCCGGTTTTTCCCCCTTTTCATATAAAACATCTAAAACTTTTTGGGCATCAAATTTATCACTTTTGGGATTAAATTCATCTCGATTATTTAAATCATCTAAACATCTTAATCCTTTTGCACTAACAATCATAGCCTAGTTAATTAAATTTCTACTAATTGGTTTTATTTCACGATAAAAGCAAATAGATGTGTCTCCGACTAAACATGCCCCCAGAGATAACATAGAATACTTACCAGGAGTTAGACCTGAAGCTTCAACGTCAAATGATATATATTTTTTGTCCATAATTCTAAGGAAAGGGCTGTCCTTAAATATTTATCGAATTTGTCCAATCTGGATCGAACTTGAATCTGTTTGTTTCTAAGAAACAATCACCTGAAAAAATCTCTTACAAATCTTCCGAATCTCGTTGTTAAAGAAGCCTGTTCAGGGTTAACTAATGAAATGAGATTCTTCTCACTTCCACCCCTCAAGTAATACTTTAGCCCCTTCTTCCCGGCTTCCAGTATTTTTTCTTCTGTTTGAAATCTTCCATTAATTTTCAAGCTTGTTAGCATGGTGTCTGTCGGGTCATATTGAAATATAATTGTTGAGCCATTTTCAGTTTCAACTTCCAGAGATGCCTGAGGAGGATTTCTATACATTGGGGGGGTCTTGAGGTTATTCTGTTTTCTTCTACAAAGTATGTTTCACTTGAATTACTGGAAAAATGAGCACATCCATAGCTCAATAATGGAGCCATGAGAGCCCCCGCAAAACCCATTCTCGCTTTTCTATTCATGAAAAATTGATAAATGGTTTGTTTTTAAACTTATCTAGAATTTGATGTGTCAAATTACGGCGATATAATTATGCCTGACAAATCTGATTAAGTTAAGCGATTTAGTTTTCCTAATTTTAAAGCATTAAATTTTTTGTGAAAGATAATTTTCTAGAATTAAGCGCTTGTTACTTGAACATAATTTTCTAAGGTCTTTGCAGCTCTTTGTTTTCCTTCATCAACTATTCTGGCAACTTCTCTTGCATTTTCTGTTGATTCAGTTCTTAATTCATCTATCATCTTATAAGACTCTTCTTGGAAAGTAACAATTGCGTCAACAAGCTTTTGTACAGAGCTAGCATTAATTGTAGCTCCGTATCCCGCCTTTAACGCAGCTTTTTCTAAAGTATTTCCTAATTCAGCAATATCCTCAATTCCTTTGTTTGCTCCGGTTTTCATCGATTCAGAAGCCTGAGTTTGTTCATGCAAACCGTGTTGGGCAGTATAAACAGCATCCATTGTAGTAAAGACATGTTCGTTTGTTGTGAAAAATGTAACAGATTGTCTGTAAACTCTTTCTTTAAGATCATGTGTTTGTTTAAGCTTTGCAACTAAAGTTTCACCAACATTATAACCGATAGTCAGATTTTCAGCTACGTCTTTAATAAGTTGGTATTTTTGCTCTTCCTGATCAAATGCTCTTTGAGACTCATCTCTAACTAACTGCAATCTTGATTTTTCCGCATCATTATTTCCGGAGTATTTGCTTACGGCTTCTGTAGACGCTGCAAATTTTTGTTTTGCATCATTCATTTTAGCATCCTGAGCCTTAAGAACTTCATAAGATAATATCTCAGCCTCTTTAATGGCAAATCTAAAGTCCATATATGAATCCATGATAGTATTCTCTCTTTTAAGCTGTTCATGAGTTCTTTCAGTAACGCCAGAATAAACTTCCTTTATTTTCTCAAATCTATCATGAGTAGTCCCCTTTGTTAATCTCATCCAGAAATTTGACGCACTTTCTCTCCAATCAATTTTTCCATCACCAAGCTGTTCTACAAGTTTTCTTGAATCATCTCTAATAGAGTTAAATAGTTTTGTTATCTTTTGATAATCTTGAGAAACATCCATTTGTTCAATGTTATCTCTAACCAGCTCGTTAAATGTTCCTTGGTATTGAACAACTCTTGCTATAGCAGTTACTCTTGGTTGATCAATGTCAACAACTTCTTGCAGTAAAGTAGCTAGTTGGGATTCCTCGCCTTTTCTTTCTGTAAGTCCGAATCTATCCAGAACCGATGTTGCGCTATCAAGATATTTCTGCAATCCTGTTGACATGAGATATTTTTATTTTATCTTCTTTATAAATGTTTCTATGATTAAATTATATAGTGGTGACACAAAATATTTATAAATAGTCCTTAGATTTAATAAAAATGGTAGGATCACCTAAAGAATCAGATAATTCCCAGAAAGAACTTGGGGAATTTATGAGCATGATGGACGTTGTTGATATAGAAAGACGGCAAGATCAAGCTGTTCAAGAGCAATTAACTATTGACGAAAGAAAATTAGCGATAAAAACCCAATTAAGAAAAACCTATGAAGAAATGGGAGTTAACGCTACCGATTCTCAATTAGATTCCGCTATTGAAGATCATTATTCAAAGAAATGGAGTTTTACATCTTCAGCTGGAGGATTGGGCGCTAAGCTAGTTAATATGTATATAAACAGGGGGTGGATTGCAAAAAAGATTATTCTCCCGACGCTGGTAGCAGCAGGTTTTATTGCTGGGGTTTATGGCGGAGTAAAAGCAATACAGCATAGCGCTGAAGTTCGAAGGGAACAAGCTGTTGAAGTGAGAATTGAACAAGCTTATAATACATCAAAAGAATTGGAAAGAAAGATAGCAGAAACTTCTTCTTCACATTTTATAACTCAATTACCTCAAAATGAAAAAAATACTTTAGAAGATAAAACTTTAAGCGCAAGAAGAAAATTAGATTATACAAGACCTTTCTTTACAGAATTCTCAATTGATGGTCAGGCAGATAAACTTGTTACATTGGATAATTATGCACAAGCTGATGAAAAACTTAAGTCTACTATGCCTATTCTCGAGGATGCTGAAGTTGATGTAAATTCTGCAAAAGGCATAATTCAAAGACAGGAGCAATTTGTTTTAACAGATAATGGATTGGAAAACTTAATGGCCCAAGTTGAAACATGCAATTCTCCAAAACCTCTTAAAGAAAAAGCTACATCTGCTTATGAGGCTGGAAAATCCAGTATAGCAAATAGGGAACTTGATGCAGCTAGGGGGGCACAAACAAATTTAATCACTATTTTAAATGATTGCAATGATTTTGGAAATTTGAAGCAAGAGTTTTCTAAGTTATATAATTCTGCTATAAATGCTGCAGTTGAGAGATTGGCTATTGACGAAACTGAAGATTTAAATGAAAGAGCTAAAAGCTATGTGCAAGTTGCAGATGTAGGTAGTTTAAGAAAAGCTGTTTCTGAGATTGGAGAGATTAATACAACACTAATACAAGAGTATGTTATTGAAGTTGTTAATCGATCTGGGATAAGAAGTGGACTATGGAGAAGAAGTAATGACAACCCCCCAAGAAATAGTGACGACACAGATTCCCAAGGTAAAAGATTTTATTTAGTTTGTCAAGCGGTTGAAAAAGACGGAGATGTTGTATCATTAAAACTTAAGAACATAGAAGATCAAAGAGTTGAAAGTGTTTCTATGTTTGGTGTTGGAGTGCCTCATGAGGTTTATCTAAGAATTAAAGCAGATAAAATAGACAATTGGTTAGTTGACAATAGCTCAACAAAACTTGAAAATAGACATTTCTCTAAAAAGCAAAAAGGATATATTCACACAGAACAAATAATGACTGACAATAGCGGAAAGCCACTTGGAGACATGGGGTTTTTAACAAGGGAAGAAAATAATTGGAGGAAGCCCAGATAATGGCAAGTGGAAAACAAGTTTATAATACCATAGAAGCGCATACTGATACGCTAGAAATAGAAAGTCAAACTTTTGGTGGTAAAATTACCTCTGCACAAGAACAGATTAGAGCAGATGCCATAACACAAGAAGAACTTTATATAAAACTTGCTAAAATTTATCTTCCGGAAATGGATGCTGATGATGTTCAAAGAACTTTGAAAGAAGTAAGAGCCGATGTTCAAGGCATACTTGATAGGAAAAATCAGAGGAGAACAGAGCTAGAATATTTAATAGGTGACACAACACAAAGAAGAGCCAGTCTTAGTGTAAGATTAAAACAAGTAACTGAAACGTTGGATGAAAAAGCTAGACAAAGAGAAGAGACACAAATAAAGATTAATGAAGAATTAAGTTTAAATCAAGATTATTTGGATATTAAAACAAACGCCGATCAAGCCCAAAAAAGGCTTGAACAAGGAGCTAAGAGGCTTGAAACATTTGAACAGGAAGCAAAAGAAAAGCTTGCTGTTTATGAAGCAAATAAGGTGTTTATGTATCTCGTGGAAACAAAATATCCTAATCGGGAAGGGAGTGTCATTAAGAGAGCTATTGATTCCTGGACCGCACAAAAAATTAATTTTAGAGAAAACAAAAAGAATTATGATTTTTTGAAAGTAATGCCTCAAAAAATGAAAGAAGAAATCGATAGACAAAAAGTAACATTAGAAAGTTATGTTGCAGAATTAAGAGCAACTGAACAACAAGCTGCCCAAAAATACGGATTACCTGCAATAGTAGAAGAAGTTGGAATAATTACTAAAACCCGTCAGGATATGCTTCGTGGTGTGGGCGAATTAGATAAAGCTGTTGCGGGATATGCTGCAGAAAGAGATGCAATGAACGATACGAGGGGAAAATATTATGAAGAAGCTGTAGGAAGGCTAAAATCTTTCCTTACTGGAAATACAATTGATGATTTAAGAAAAAGAGCACAGCAAACTCCAGATGCAACTGATGATGGATACGTTGAGAAAATAGATGAACTGAATTATAGAATTGCCGATAGAACAAAGAGTTTAGATACCCTGAGAGCAGAAAGAAAATCTGTTGAAACAAAATTAGCTGGTTTAAGAGAAATTGCCTATAATTTCAAAAGCAGAGATTATGAATCAAGCAGATCCACATTTAATAGTGGATTTAACATTAGTGATTTACTTCTCGGGTATATGCTTGGAAATATGAGTTCACACGATGTAAACAGGCACATTGAGAATAATCAACATTTTAAGCCTGTAGAAACAAGTTACTCACGCAGCTATAGCCATGATTCTGGAAGCTCATATAACAGCGGTAGCAGTTCTTGGAGCCATAGTAGCGGAAGTAGCGGCTTTTCTTCGGGTGGCGGATTCGGCGGTGGCGGAGGTCATTCCACTGGCGGCGGATTTTAGTTTTTGAATTTGAATTTTAAAAATAATTTTGATAAATTTTTTGTGAATATAATGCGTGGAGGCATTTACTAAAAAATAAATTGCCATATTCCACGACTTCTTTTTTATCTTTAAATAAAATATGAATCAACGCTCTATAATTTTTGAAAATTATAAACCCTGGGATAGATGCCCTGAGAGCTAAAATAGTTTCCCAAAGCCTCTATCCTGGGGAAAAAGAGGTGATGAAAAACCAAAAGATAGCTAGTATTTAAATCTTTCGTTTCTGTAACTATTTTAAAATGACATAAGTTTTTTCACTTTAAGTAGTAATTATTTTCAGTGTCGTGCTAAGACAATTACGAAAGTGCTTAGTTACTACGAGCCTTGTATTTAGGGCTTACATGAATTTTAAGCCATTCTTTTTCAGTGCGTATAGTTTATAAAATCCAGCTATTTAAGATATTCATGGAAGAAAATAAAGAGGCTGACACGGAAAAAGACAGCACACCACCGATTAACGCGAAACAGGAGCAAGTTCACGATTTGATTTTCAGCAGGCAGATTGACTGGCAGGAAATTATATACGACTTGATTAATACTGAGCAATTAGATCCGTGGGATGTAGACATTGTGATTTTAAGCGATAAATATCTTGAAAAAATACAGGTGCTGGAGGAAGCTGATTTTTTTGTCTCGAGCAAGGTTCTGCTTGCAGCTTCACTGCTTTTGAGGATAAAGTCAGAAATTCTTCTTAATAAATACATATGGAGCATTGACGAAATTCTATTCGGAGGGAAAGAGGCTAAAAAATACGAACTTGAAAGGATTGAACTCGATGAAGATATTCCTTCCCTAACGCCAAAAAGCCCAATTCCAAGATTTAGGAAAGTTACATTGCAAGAGCTTATGGAATCTTTGAACAAGGCAATAAAGACAGAAAACAGAAGAATTTACAGGGAAATTGTCAATACAAATGCATTAAGGGAAGTCGGAATATCGCTGCCAAAGAGAAAAGTCAGCATAAAAGACAAAATAAAAGAAATTTACAATAATTTAGCCTTGCACTTCAATAAGAATGCAGACAAGAGGAAAGTTTCTTTTTCTGAGTTTGTAGGTAAGGATAAAGAAGAGAGGATAATTTCATTCGGACCTTTGCTGCATCTTGAAAACCAGAAAAAGATATGGCTCGACCAGGAAAAGCATTTTGACGAAATTTATATATGGCTTAAAGAAGTTTATTTTGCAAATAATCCGGATCCATTTGCTGATTTAAGAGAGCAGCTTGAGGAAGAAATAGGAAATCTTGACGCTGAAGGCAGGAAACGCCTTAAACAAGTTAACGAAGAATTTGAAAACCCATTGGCAGATTTTTTCGACGGGACGGCAAATTCCGATTAACCATTTAATTTTTATGATTGAGATATTTTAGGCAGTTTCTAATAATCTCTCCAATCTGTTGTTCTGGTTTTTCCAGTTTCTTTTAAGATATGGGCTACCTTAGATACCATAAAAATCTATTAAATATATTCTTTATAAGGCTTTTTCAAATAAAGCTCAAAAACTTCTTTAACTCCAACCTCCCTTGAACTCTTCGCTTCATTTATAAATATCTTTTTCTTAAAAAAAACATGGCAAAGGATGAAAAGTTCATTATGATGAATCTTGACGACGACAGATCAAAGAAAGTTGCAGAAGCAATAAGCAATCCAACTTGCAAAAAGATTCTTAATTACCTTGCAGAAAACAAAGACAAATCAGAAGAAGATATTGCAAAAGACTTGGCAATGCCTATTAATACAGTTGAATACAATTTGAAGAAGTTGCTTGAATCCGGACTTATAGAAAAATCAAAGAACTTTTTTTGGAGCAAGAGAGGCAAAAAAATAAATCTTTATAAGCCGGCAAACAGACATATTATTATATCGCCAAAATCAAAGAGGCCAAACATGGATGTTCTTAAGACAATTCTCCCTGTAATAATTGCTTTAGTAGTTGTGGTTGCAGCAGTTTTATTGCTTTCAAACCCCCCTCAAGAGCAGACAGCTTCTAATGATTTTAAGACGTTTAGCTCACTTTCCGAACTAAAAGATTTCTTAAAAGAAAATCAAGAAGCAGGGGCATTTTATGGTGGAATAAGAGGGACAACTGCCGAAGAATTTTCTGCTTCAGATTCAGCCGCTGTTGCCGGCACTGCAGAATCAGCCGACGCTCCCCAAACAAAATCAAGTGCAGACGACTACTCAATAACAAATATCCAAGTTGAAGGAGTAGATGAAGCAGACATAGTGAAGAATGATGGGAAATATATTTATGTTCTTTCTGGAAAGAAGCTCGTTATAATTAACGCTTTTCCAGCAGAACAAATGGAAATACTTTCGGAGACAAATATTAGCGATTATCCTATTGAAATATTTGTAAATGGAGACAAGCTATCCGTCTTTACAAATTCGTATGGCCAATATGGCAACACGCAAGAAACAAAGTCTTTAGTTTTTGATATAACTGACAGAGAAAATCCCATATTGGAAGATGAATTTTCAATTAATGGAAATTACCTGTCTTCAAGAATGATCGGGAATTATGTTTACTTAATTTCAAGCCAGTATGCTTACTTGGATAATGTCATCTTGCCTGCTGTAAGAGTTGATGGCATCACAAAAGAAGTCCCAATAACAGACATTGCTTATTTCCCATATCCTGATACAAGCTATGTTTTCACAAACATACTTGCTTTTAATATTAATAATGGGCGGTATGAAACCCAAACTTACCTAACAGGAGCGAGCTACACTGTTTACGTTTCGGAGAACAATATTTACTTGACTTACACAAAGCAAATGAGCCAGCAGGCTTATTTTAAGGAGATGGTTAAAGAAGTAATAATTCCTTTGGTTCCGTCTAACATCGGAGATGAAATATTAGAAATTATGACTTCAAAAGAAAATAGGCCATTTTATGAAAGGACGCAAGAAATCTCAACAATCGTTCAAGATTATTCAAATTCACTAAGAGGAGCTGAAAAATCAGAATTTGATCAAAGATTACAGGAGAAAACGCAGGAGTTTTTTGTAGACCTGCAGAAAAGATCAGAGAAAACAGTTATACATAAAATAAAAATTGATGAGTTAGACATAGAATACCTTGCAAATGGCGAAGTTCCAGGACACTTATTAAACCAATTTTCAATGGATGAAAACAAAGATTATTTCAGAATTGCAACAACTACCGGAAATACATGGGGAAGCGCTTCCAGCTTAAGCCATATGTATGTTCTTGACGAAAACCTGGAAATAGCTGGAAGCGTTGAAGATTTAGCTAAAGGCGAGAGAATATACTCTACTAGGTTTATGGGCGATAGGGCTTATATGGTTACATTCAGGCAAGTGGATCCTTTATTTGTAGTTGATTTATCTAATCCTTCAAGCCCAGAAGTTCTTGGACAACTAAAAGTAACAGGCTTCTCTAATTACCTGCATCCTTATGATGAAAATCACATTATAGGAATAGGAAAAGAAGCAAGTGAGGAAGGAAGAGTTCAGGGATTGAAGATTGCTTTGTTTGATGTCAGCGATGTCTCAAATCCAATTGAAAAAGCAAAATATGAAGTCAAACAGCAATGGAGCGATTCAAATGCATTATATGAACATAAAGCATTCTTATTTGACAAGAAAAGAGAATTACTAATTTTGCCTGTTACATATTCAGAACCAAGTGAAGAAATTATCAATGAATGGGGAAGATATTGGAACTACAATTACTGGCAGGGAGCATTTGTTTTCAATATAAATGAAGATGAAATTACATTAAGAGGCAAGATAGATCATGAGGACAATGTCTCAGAGAATTACTATTACAGCTATGCAGTTCAAAGATCATTATTTATGGATGAAACTCTTTACACGATTTCACAGAAAATGGTAAAGGCAAACGACCTTTCAAGCCTTGCCAAGATAAGCTCTGTTGAATTGCCTTATGAACAGCAATATGGTGGACCTTATTATGCTGAATCAGGAGTTGGTGTTGTTGGAAGAGGCGTGGCTGTTCCCGAGGGAGTTGTGAAGTAACAGAGAAAAGTTTATAAGTAAGGAAATTCTTACTTTAATATGGAAATTAAAGTAATTAAAGTTACAGACAAAGGGCAGATATCATTACCGATAGGTTTTAGAGACTCTCTTAATATTAAACAAGGAGATGATTTAATTGTAACAAAAAATAAAGATATTCTTATACTTAAAAAAATTAATAATGATGATTTTTCTGATTTACTAAAGCATTCGGAAAAAGTAGCCAATAAGCTTTGGAATAATAAAGAAGATGAAGTGTGGAATAATGTATAGGCAAGGAGAAATTGTTGTTGTACCCTTTCCTTTTTCCGATCTTAGCAGCGTGAAACAAAGGCCGGTTGTAATTTTATCAAAAATTCAAGATATTGAAAGATCAGAAGATATTGTCACCTGTGGCATAACCTCTAACTTAAAAGACGCAAGCCATTCTGTTCTAATAGAAAATTTAACAAGTTGTTTACACTAGACAAGAATATAGTGATCAAAAGCGTTGCAAGATTAAACAAAGAAACATTTCAAAAAATCAGGGAAGAATTTTGCAGGCTTGTTTAATTATCACCTTGCAACTTTCCAGACGCTTTCAAAATAATTCTTAAAGTTATCAGCCATGCTTTGAGAGTGAATTAAAATAGCAATAATTGGCTTTTTCCAAGAAATTAATATCTTTGGAGGGCTTCTAGCTTTTTTTGGAGGGATTGCTTTTACTTATCTTGGTGCATATAAAAGTAAAAAAGAGGATTAAATTAAAATGAAAAAGTCAAGCAATAATTTAATCCCTGCATTAATGATTGCATTAGCCAGTCTTCTCCCAATAAAAAAGGCCGAGGCAGGAATAACTGGCAGTGTTGAATACATTCAATCAGAGCATCATGAAAATTCTTATGCGAGAGCGAGTGCTTCTTACAGTCTTCCTTTGAATGTTAGCGGATTTACGTTTTCAGAATTTTATAAGGCTGAAGAAGGTTATTATGGAATTACTTATCTTGAAAAGCCAGTTACAGGAAACCTTAATGCTAGATTGAGATTACAACATGATAACGATCCATTATCTCAAATTGTTGTCGGCACATCTTTTAATATCCCATGGGTTCCTAAAGAAGCCTTTGCTCAAGTTTATTATGATGCTCTTTGGTTTTCACCTAAAGGATTTAGATTAAAAGCATTTGGTGAATGGAATTTGTCAGATCGCAATGGAGTAACATGGAATTATGGAGAAGTTTCTATTGGTAAAAGGTTTGGACCATTTACATTTAGTTATAATCCTTCGCTTAATCCTCAAAATGGAAATAAATTAATTCCTGAATTAGAACACAGAGTTTCCGCTAAAGTTAATTTTTAATAAAATACGTTACACTACCCCCTCTTTAACCTCATTTCTTAATCTTTTTGTAATTTTTCTCCAAATCCAAACTTTTATATATTTACACTACCTCCATAAACCATAAGAAAAAGGTGAAGAAATGGGTAATTTTTATAAGAGGTATATTTACAAGAATGGGGTAAAGCATGGCCCATATTATTATTCTAATAAAAAAGTTGATGGCAAAGTAATTTCTACATACTTAGGAACAGACGAGCCTACAAGATTTAATTTCAAGGTTAACCCCAATAATAAGAAAATAGTTATTGCATTTCTTTCTCTTGTTAGCGTTGCTTTGGCAATTTATGTTGTAATGAATCTTGGTTTGTTTGGGACTGGAAAATCTATTGTCGATTCAGGGGCAACAGGAATTATAGGTTCTGTTCCTGGAGAAGAAATTAATGAGCCTAATTTGAGTGTTGGAGATATTGCTGTTGATAAGATTAAGGAAATAGAAGAAGTTCCAGAAGTAATTACAGAACAGAAACAAGCAATTATAAATTCAGAGGTAGAATGGAGCAAGGAGATTAAGCTTAAAAAAGAGGGGCCTGCAAAAGTTCAGATTCCAATTCAAGCAACAGACATAGTTGTTTATTCTGTGGATGAACAGGGAAATAAAGAGGAAGTTTCAGATACAAATATTGGGGTGACTGCCCAGGCTTCATCAGAGATAGTTTTGGATGAAAAAGAGCCAGCTATTATTTCTTTCTTTAAGAAAATATTTAACTTCTTTAAAGGAACTGGAAATGTTGTTACTATTTCAGAAACTGAAGAGTTTAAGGAAGTAATAATTAATGAGAACAAGAACAAGTATGAGATTCAATATAAAACTCCAGGGCCAATTGTCACAGAGGAGGAAACAAATAATGGGAAAAAGGTTACGGTCAGCAGTCCTCCGGGTTTGCAGTATAATGATGTTACGGTTTACACTAACATAGAATCTTTGGGAATTTCAGATGCTGGTTCAATAATTATTTATTCAGTTAATCAAGAGGAATATGTTGAATACACTAATATTGATGATACAAATGAAGATGGTATTTTAGATTACTTGGAATGGGTTTCTCCAGATGCAAACAATCAAACGTTTGAGATAATAGTTATAACAAAAGCAGAGCATCTTGGTCAAAATAGGGAATTTATCTCAGACATTTACAATGAAGTTAAAGAGTTAGATAATATATGGAGCGAAGAAATTCCAGATATGCATTATGTAAGGGTTACATTTGAAAAAAACCTTACCCAAGAAAATGATATAACTATTTTTGTAAAGATTGGAAGAGGAAACCCAAAGATAGAAGTTTATGAAGAAAATTCTGACATAAAGCTTGCAGAATTTTCATCTTTGGTTGATAACGAATATAACACTATTTATTTAACAAATCTTCAAAACGAACAAGATACTTTTGATTTGAAGATTGTCGGAGGAAGTGTTTTCTTTGACCATGTTGTTGATCCTGTTGCTCAGCCAGGAGGAACTCCTGATTTAAGAGCACAAGTTTGTTGGGGGGAAGACAATGCAGCACAGGGAAGCTTTGCAGTAGCTTGTGATGGAATTTATCCTGGAGCTTGTGCATCAGCAGGCGATAGACTAAGTTGCAATGATAATGTATTAGAAACTCACACATCTTCTACAACAAGCAATTGGGGCGGGATTAGAATTCAATCTTATAATAGCGCAGTGACAGACTGCCAGAGCATTACTCAAGTTAGACTTTGTTACGAATGGTGGACATCAAACTTAAGAGTTACACAATGCGATATTTCTATTGATGCAAACGGGGGTGCATCTTATACGGCAGTTACAACAATATGCCCCGGAACAAGTGCAAATTCAGGAGTAACTTGCGTAGATGTAACTTCGCTTGAATCATGGAATTGTGAAAATTTCTTTGGGTCAAGTGGAACAAGAACTTTAGCAAAATCAGAATTCAGAAAGTCTAGTGGTGGGGGAACAAGAGAAATGACTTGGGATGTTTTGTATTTTGATGTTACTTATACTGTTCCAAATCAGCCACCAGTAATAGATTCTGTTGGTCCGGTTCCATCTGTTGGTCCGCTTGAAGGAACAACAAGACCAGCAATATTTAACATTCAAGTCTCCGACCCTGATGGGTTTGCTGATGTAACAAGCGTAAATGCAGAGTTCAGTTTAATTGGCGAGCCAACGCGAAGCGGGGCATGTTTATTTGACAGCAATATAGATGCAGACACAGCTATTTACATATGCACAGTAAATATGCAGTATTATGATAAGAATGGAGTGTGGAGTGTTTTAGTTACAGCAACAGACACACAATCACAGCAAGACACAGACAACACGCAGACTTTTACATACCAATTATTAAAAGCAATTGTAATTAATCAGCCAACAGGAGCTTTAAATTGGCCAACTTTAAATCCAGGAACAATAAGCATTCCGTCGAATAATGATCCAAACACAATAGAAAATACAGGAAATTACGAAGGGCCAATATTTATAACAGCCTATAATTTGATTGGAAACACTAATCCTGCTGAAAATATTCCAGCGTCAAACTTTAGGGCAGGCATAACTCTTGACTTGGAATGCACTGCAACACAACTGCAAGACGGAATTTCAGTTTCAATAACAGGCTCTAATCTGCCTAGAGGCGTTGGAGCAACAGAAGACATTTACTATTGTTTAACAAGTGTTCCTTATGTTTCCTCGCAGTCATATTCGGCAAATGGGGCGAATTCATGGAGAATTGAGATATAAAATGGTTTACGAAAAGACTAAATACAATTTTATTTTTTTAATAATTAAATTCTTGTTAAGTTACATAAGATATTTTTTTCTAACCACTTTTATAATTTTCGTCGTAGCAATTTTGCTGTTTATCTTATTGATTTTTAACCCAGACTTCTCATTTGCTTTTCTAAAGTATTTTTCATTTATTAACCAAATTTACAATAATGCCGCGTTCACAATGAGCAAAAAGGAATTAATCCAAATTTTTTCAATAGTTTCATTTTTGTTCATGATTGCCGTTAGTTTAATAAAAATGGTTATTAGGAAATTATTTGATGTTCCTTTTTCTTTGACTGCTAAGAGAAAACGAATATTGTTTTTTACCATTAATTCAATAATTTATCTTATTGCAATTTTTATTTTTTTGTTTAGCACCTCGTTGGAAAAAAGCCTAGTGTTTATATTAATTATTTTTTACGTCGTTAGTTCAATATTTATGGTCTTTTATTTCTTATTTGAGTTTCTGTTAGATAAATTATCCAAGGTATATGAAAAAATAGGATGAGCCAATATCTATTCGTTTTGATTTAATATTGTCGCTTCACTTCGTTCCGCGAATTTTATATCTTGATAACTTAAATGCGCTTTGTCAATATATTTTGATTAGTTGCTAAAGAATTAAGTTAAGCCCCATATTAAAAATTATTTCACATTAATACATCTTTCATGTTGAAAAATTCAGCGAGGTTGATTTCATGGCAGGCATAATTTTCATAATTTATCTAACTCCGAAAGGCGTATCCTTACGGGATTCAAATCCCTTAGTCTGTCGTATAAATTTGGATAGTCTCCGAAAAAATGCAGCAACCCCCCAATATAGGCTAAATTATTATCTGTTTCTTTTAATGCTTCTCTTATTTTTTCCTCCGTTTTCTCGTCCCTGTCAATTGTCAATGCTCTAAAATATTTTGCCTTTTTCTCCAATTCTTTAACTGATGTATCATTGTATGAGGCATCAATTATTCTTTGAAATTCTTGAAAGTCAGTTTCTGCAAGCGCGTCCATTAAATCGGGTGTTATTTTATAGGATTCGTCAACCAATTTTCCAAAGACCTCTCTGGTCGCTTCTCTTAGCAGTTTAGGATTGTGTACGTCGCAAAAAACTAATTTTGTTTCAGGATTCTTTTGAGAAAATTCTGAAGAAGCCACGCATTCATAGCCGAACATTTGAAGGTATTTTATAATATTCTCAATTGCTTCAGTGCTGTAGTTTGATTTTAACATTGATTTTAGAAGAGGCAATTCCAATGCTAATTCTTTATGGTCTTGAATTCTTCGTTCAAAAGCTTCTGCTGTTGATTCTAATCCTATGCAATCAGGTTTGATAAAATCAAAAAATTTTTCAAGTCTTTCATGACCATTTATGTCGAGATGATGCGTTCCAACCAAATATAATTGCGCCATATCACAATTTTTGACTATCAATAATATATAAGGATTTCTGTTATTTCAGCCTTGCACAATTTTAGATTATTTAAAATGACTATTATTCACACTATCCGCATTTACTTATTGAGATTTATTAAATGTTAATTAAGTCTGTGAACCGAGCAATTTCACGAGATAATCCGAAAGCGAGTTGGGTTGCGAGTAAAAGTGAACAGCAATTTAAAAGCTTGTGGATTTTGGTTAAGCCTCGATAACTTGACAGCATCTTTTGATAATTTGTATGGTGAGATGCTATGAAGCTAAACTAAATTTTTACGACTTTATTATTGCAGTCTCCAGCTTTGCTGTCTGCACAAATCTCTTCAGGTATGGTTCGTCTGATGGACTTGAATAAAAAGGAGTTGTCAGCCAAATATCAACAATGGCAAGCGCGGTCTCTAAACCTACGGAATCAGCTCCAATGCCTAAAACATTGGTGTTGTTGTGTTTTCGAGAAGCTGCTGCTTCCTGCGGTGTTAAGCATCTTGCTGAATATACTCCCCTATATTTTGATGCTGGAATAAGTATGCCGATTCCAGAACCGCAAATGCCTATTCCAACTGTGTTGTAATAATAGTCTTCACTTACTAACCTTCCAATTTCATTAGATATTGCTGGATAATCACATCTCGCTGAGGAGAAAGTTCCAACATCAATTAGTTGATAGTTTTTGTATTTGAGTGCTTCTATTACTGAATTCTTATAACCAAACCCGCGATGGTCTGCTCCAATAACTATTTTTTTAGATTCATGCGATCCTATCGGAACTTCTATTCCTTCAACGTGAATTGTTTTTGGAATTGTAAGATCGTCTTTCATAGATAATGAAAAGAATTGTTCATTTAAATATTTTTTTAGTTATTATCTTTGCTGATTTTGTTTAACTCTTTTTAGAATTATACTCATCTCTTCTTTTTATTGCAGCTCGATATGCTTCTCTATTTGGACGAATTATATTTCCTTCTCTATCGATAAAAGGCATATCTCCCAATACTCTTCGAATCTTTTACACTTTAAAATACTTTTGCATTTATCCATTATTCCAACTCTCAAAATCAAAGAAAACTTTATAAATAACTTTAAACTGTATAGAATATGAAAAGAGAGTTGAATGTGGTTTTGTCTTTTGTTGTTGTAGTTCTTATGTTATCTTTAGCTTCTGCTAACATTTTTGATTTGTTCAAATCTTCAGGAAAAGCATCATTTGGAAGCCAGGATGTTTCTGTAACTGTTGCCGGAACAAATGCCCCGACAATTGACCAGCCAAACGCTGCAATTGCAAACCAGAATCCTACAGAGGGGACAACAACAGCAGTAGCTTTTCAGGTTGTTGTTACAGATTTAGATGGAGTTGCTAATATTGATGACAGTTCGCTTATTGCCAGAGTTTCAAGAGGAGCAACAACGAGAACCGCCACATGCATAAATCCTACAAACGTTGATGCTGATACGAGAAGTTATGACTGCACTATTAACATGCAATATTATGATGAGAACGGGGAATGGGATTTCTATGGCGAAATTAAGGATCAAGAAACAAATACAGGAACTAGAACAGTTGTTCCTTATTTTACTTATACTCTTTTGACTTCAATGCAGGTTCCTTTGTCTCCCGCAACTTTAAGCTGGCCATCTCTTAGTCCTAGTGCTTCAAATGTTCTCTCGAACAACGATCCAACTAATGTAGTCAATACCGGAAATTATAATGGAAACGTTTTCTTACAAGCATATTATCTTCAAGGAGAGACTACTCCTGCAGAGAGCATTCCAGTAAATGTTTTTAGCGTTGATTCAGCAACTGGTGGAATTCCTCCTTCAGAATGTGATATCGGAGTTACTGCTGTTCAATTAGGTCCTGCTGATGGAAATACTGTAGATACAGGCATATCTTCAAACAAGGGAAATCCTTCTGGAGCGAATGTTTATTACTGCATTACCTCTGTTCCTTCTGTTTCTTCCCAAGTATATTCAACCTCGACAAGAGGAGCAGGATTTTCATGGAGGATCTCTTACCAATAAAATGATATCACATAAATTAGCTTTGTTTTTTGCAGCGGTTTTGGTAATTGGTTCGGTAAGCGCCGTTGGAATAGTCTCACCTTACTGGAAAGATTATCCTTTAAATATGGAGTATGGGGAGACAAAAATAGTTGAGTTCAACCTTCAAAATATGGTTGGTAATGAAGATATAACTGTTGATGTGAGTCTGAAACAAGGTTCAAACATCGCTTCACTGGAAAAAACAAGATATACTGCAGCTGCAGGAACCTCCAGCACAATGATTCCCCTAAAAATAACTATTCCTAAAGACTTTAATAAGCAAGTTCAGAAGGTTGAGCTTGAAGTTAATACAGTTTCCCCGGAAGGCGAAGGGATGATTAATGTTGGCGCTGGATTTATTGCTTCTTTTGATGTTATTGTTTCTGGGAAAGAGGTTGAGAAAAGCACACTTGTATGGATAATCCTTGGGTTGGTTATTGCATTGATTGTTTTATTGCTGTTAATTTTGTTAGTGATTAGAAGAAAATAAATTGTTCTATGTAAAATAAACTATCTAACTTAACATTTGGTTCGCCCGATTATTTTTTCACTTCACTAAAACAATTAATATATAGATGATCTCTTATATGGAATTAATAATAATTAAATCCTGATGGGGCTAATCAAGTTAATTTTAACATTATAATGAGTTAAACTAAGATAGTTCGAGTTATCATTCTATTAAATCTCTCCGCATGAAAACAGAATTTATGGGAATACGCTTTTTATGCAGGGTTTGAGTAAATAAGTTAAGATTAGCAAGATTATCAAACTAAGTTTAAGTTAACATAAAATTAAATATTCTGTAAAGTAAACCCACAATCTTAGCATAAAAAATTGCTAATTCCTATCGTCGTGCATTTTATTATTAACATTAATGGCAAATCTGTGAATTAAATGAGCAGATAATTATATTTATTCTTCGCAGATTATTTAAGGAATTAAACTCAGGAATGTTAAGTTGACAAGTTGACTTAACATCTTGCTAAATTTTAAATACTTATATTTGCTGTTTTAATTGATGTTAAAATGAAAAAGTGGTTGATTACATGGTTGTTTGTCTTGTCATTGTTTTCTATCATTGGAGCAATTACAGGCGAGACAATAACGGGAGAGGCCTCTCAATCCCCAACAAATGTTTCTGTTTTTATCGAGCCAGGCTTGCCAGTAATCTATATTTATTCTCCTTTAAATGCAACTTATCAAGGGACTGATTTTCTCTTTAATTACTCCATAAGAAATGACTTAAATCAAAGCTGGTATAATTTGGATAATGGCGCAAATGTTTCTTTGGGGATTTTGAAAGACAGTTCTTTAACAATTTCTTCTTCATTTGGATTTCATACACTCTCTCTTTATGCAAATAATTCCATGGGAGAAAATTCTAAAAATATTTCATTTACTTTATTTCAAGAGCCGCCGCCAGGTTCATCATCAAGCTCATCATCAAGTTCTGGGGGAGGCTCTTCTGGAGGTGGCGGAAGTTCTGGCGGCGGAGTGTCAGCTCCAAGTTTTGAATTAGATAAAGAAATAATTGAGGTTTCATTAATTCAGGGGGAAAGCAAGAAGGATAGCTTTATTATAAAAAATTTGGGCAGAAGAGATTTAACATTAAAAGTTGAATTAGAAGAGCTTGAAAATTTTGCAATAATTGATAAGGCTAAAATTTTATTGGGGCCCGGAGAATCTAAATCAATAGACGTTAATTTCTTTTCTCTTAGCACATTTCCTCCGGGAATTTATGTTGGAAAAATAAATGTTGCTGATGAAAATAGGGAGCAAACCATAGTCGCCATAGTTGAAGTTAAGCCAAGAATTGCGCTTTTTGATGTCGGTGTTGAAATATTGAAAAGAGACAAAAAATCATCCCAGGGAGACGAGATTTCAACAATTATTGAACTAACCAACATTGGACTAAGGGGGACTGCCGTTGATGTTGAGCTTGAGCTTTCAATTTTGGATTTGGATAAGGATTTAATAAAAGAATATTCCAAGGAAACACTTGCTGTTAAGGATGAGCTTACCTTAAACAGGAAACTACGGCTTCCTGAAATTATGGCGGATGGAACTTATTTGCTCGTTGCGGATTTAAAATATGAGAATATTTCCGCGAGTTCTTACGATTCTTTTGAAATAATTAATAAGGAGCCGTTTAATTTTTTGTTGCTTTTATTAATATTGATAATTATATTGTCAATTATTATTCTTATGCTTATCTTCAGGGATAAGAAAAACAATAAGGTAAAAAGAAAAACAGGAAGCAAGGAAAAATCAAGAGTTTTCTATAAATCAACGGTGCAGGAGGAAGAGGATTAAATATTTTTATAAATCGATTGTGAAAGAAGAGGACTAAAAAATGGAAAAAGTTTCTATATTTATTGATGGAAGCAATTTTTACCATAGCACAGCAAAGAAAGGCAAAAAAGTCTGCAGATCACTTTAATTATATACTATTTTTTCTCAATTTCCAAAAGAGAAACGTTTATCCAGCACACGAAACAATAGTGTTTCAGATATAACAAAACTTTTTGAATTTACGGCACTTCTCTTTTAATTTCCGAAACCTTATCAAAATGCTTGTCAAATGAAATTATCTGCGCGCATTTTAATGAAAAAGCGGATTGGAGTGTAATTGAATCTTCATAATCTAGACTGTATTTTTCCATTAATTCCAGGGCATTAATCCTGTCTTTTATAGATACTTGATAAATTCTCAGGCCTTTGTATTTTGATAAGCTAAAAATAAACGCGCGAATTTTTTCATTTTTTATATTACATCTAGTCATAGATAAAATTATTGAGTCTATAGTGAAGCTTGAAATAAAGGCCAGTTTTTTCCTTTCCAGGACTTCACGTAAAAACTTTTTGCACTGTTCTGATTTGTTTTGTTGAAGCAAAACTTCTAAGAAAATATTAGCGTCTATGAGCATGTTTTTTTATTACCCCTTCCCACGCTTCATGTTGCAATTCAACAGAGCTTTTCTTTGCATTTTTCATTATCCCTGAAATAGCTTCAATAGGATCCTCAATATCTTCTGGTTCAATGTATGAAAAAGTCCAGCTTTCAATGGCTTCTTGAGCGGCTTCGCTAATAGATCCTTTTTGGTATCCAAACTTAGCCATTGCTAACTTTCTAAATTTCTCTTCAATTTTTTCAGGTAATTTAATCTTGAGTTCTCCCATAATCCCTTAAGTCCATATGTACTTTTAAATCTTTAGGTTTTATATCCTCTTTAATTTAGCCAAGTTTGGACGAAGTAAAGAAGAAAGATAAATCATTTTACAAACCAATTGCCAAAAGAGAAGAGGATATTAACTAATCAAACGCCGTGTATGTTGCTAAAACATTGTGATCATTTTCACCAATTAGCAGGTATATTGAATCAATATATAACGCCACCCTCCTATCAAGCTGTGTGAGGTCAGCCTCCAGATTTTCTTTATCTCCATGACGACAATAGCCTCCCGTCGAAATGTAATCTCCTGGTCTAAGGGATGTTGAATCTGGAAAAATAGCGGTTACTTCATTCAATCTTTTTGGAACAAATAATGTAAAAGAAGTCTCCCTTCCTTGTGAAACCATTCTTTGTTCTAATAGAAAATAAGAACTTGTTAGAAGGGACAATTCCATTAAAAAGCAGGGTTAAAGTTGATAAGCTATTTACCTTAGACAAAAGCATAGTAATAAAAAGCGTCGCAAGACTAAATAAGGATGCATTCCAAAAAATCAGGGAAGAATTTTGCAGGCTTGTTTAACCAAAATTAATAAAAACCCATTTCCCTTATTTTACCTATGAAAAAGAAGAGGTTGAAAATTTTTAATTCAATTAATATAATCCTTATTTCTTTGTTGGCTGTTGAATTAATCTTAGTTGGAAATTGGGCTATGACGGGGAATCCGGTGAGGGGGGTGAGTTTGGATGGGGAAGGAGAAAATAAAATACCTCTTGTTAGTACCACAAACATTTCAGAAAATAAAACATGCAAAACCGAGATTTGCGGGAGACTTGATAGCGATTGTGATGGATTGATTGATGACCCTTTTTTATGTGATTTAATGTCTAAAGCTAAAGACAGCCCAAAATTTAACGGTTATATTGTCCAATTAAAAGGTGATTCAGCTTCTCAATACTATCTAAAACAAAAACAGGACAAATCGTTATCAGAAACAAAAATAAAAGAGAATACAAATTCCTACAGAAAAAACCTTGTTGATAAACAAAACTCTCTTGAAAGCAAAATAAAAAATATCTATCCAAAAGCAAAAATCGATTCAAAAATACAGAATGTTTTCAATGGCTTTGCAGTTTTTGACATTTCAGGAGCCGATGTCGAAAAAATAAAGAATTTACCTGAAGTTAAATCAGTTTCTCCAAATTATGAAGTTCATACAACTTTAATGGATTCTGTTCCTTTGATTAATGCTGATGATGTATGGAATATACAACTTAATGGAACAAATTTAACTGGAGAAGGCGTTATTATTGGAATTATTGATACTGGTGTTGATTATACTCATCCAGATTTAGGAGGATGCCAGATAGCATGGTATAACCTTACAGACATTGTCACAGAACCCGTCTATCTTGAAAGTGACCACCCTTATAGTGAAGGATACTCTCTTGATTGGTGGCTAGGCACTCCTCCACCCTATACGGGATACGATGTTCTATCGGCTCATTTTCAAAAGATTGAACTAAGAAAGGATATTGATTTCCTTAATATTTATGACGCCAACACAAATGAACTATTGAACTCTTATACTGGAAACCACAGCGATATCTGGACTTTAAACGCATCAAAAGGGAATCTTCATATAAAACTTGTCATGCCAAATGCCACTCAAAACACTTCAACCCAGCATTATGGAATTCTATTAGATTTTAAGAGATATACCAGGGGGGAGATGATTTATCCTCCTTGTGAAAAAGTAATTAGGGGCTGGGATTTTATAAATAATGATGCTGATCCAATAGATGATCATGGACACGGAACTCATGTTGCTTCAATAGCTGCTGGAAATGGTGTTTTGAGAGGAGTTGCACCAGATGCTAAGATATATGTGTATAAAGTTTTAGGAAGCTCAGGCCTTGGCTTTGATAATACAATTATTTCAGCGATAGAAAGATCAGCTGATCCAAATCAAGACGGAGATTTTTCTGACCACCTAGAGGTTATAAGTATGAGTTTTGGAAGTTATGGGAACTCAGATGATATAAAATCACAAGTCGTAGATAGTGTTATTGATTTGGGGGTTGTTGCTGTTGTCTCTGCTGGGAATTTTGGTCCTGGAGCTCAAATTGGTGGAGGATGTAGACACGGGGAAGACACAACTGGATCATCGTACTCTATATGTTCTCCAGGAACAGCAAGAAAAGCAATAACTGTTGGAGCTTCAGACAAAAGTGATTTGATCGCTGGATTTAGTTCTAGAGGGCCAACTATTAATGGAATTCAAAAACCAGATATGACTGCTCCAGGTGTTTATATTTGTGCAACACAATGGGATTCTGCTTGGGAAAGTGATAAGTGTATAGATAATGAACATGTGGCTATTTCTGGAACTTCTATGTCAACGCCAATGGTGGCAGGTGCAGTTGCTTTAATTAAACAAGCCCATCCTGATTGGACTCCTGAACAAATTAAACAAACATTGAAAAATGGGGCAAAAAATTTAGGTTACGATGTTAACACTCAAGGTGCAGGAAGATTGGATATTTTAAATTCATTATTAACATCTTGCACCGACACCGACGGCGGAATAAACTACAATACAAAAGGAGCAGTAACTATTACAAACTCTTCCGGAACATTTGGCTATCAGGATATTTGTCTGCTTAAGAATAATTTGCGAGAGGCATATTGCGATGGAAATAATCTTGCGTATTCCACTTACAGCTGTCCTTCATCGGGAAAAGTCTGTTCTGACGGGGTATGCAGAACATCCCCTTCAGGTGGCGGTCCTTCTTGTTATTATGACAAGATAAAGAGAGCTTATGTCTGCAAATAGAATGAAAAAAGTCTGTCCTGCACAGCTTACTTAAGCAGGAGTTAATCCACAGCCTCTATCTTAACATTTGCTGGAAGAGGAATTCTTATGTCTTTCATTCCGCCTCTTTTCACAAAGTCAAAAATCTTATACCCTTTAAGTTCATTAGTTTCCATATCATGAGCCTCAAATATCCCCTCCTCAATTTCATCAAAAATACATTGTGACGGCTGAGATATAGTTATCTCTAAAATGTCAGCTTCTTTATCGTAGTATATATCTAAATTTTGTTTCATGTTATCTTATTAGCTTTCTAGTAAGGAAAGCTGTAGTAACAAAACCATCACCATTTAAATATTTAACCCCAACAAGTAAATAAACTCCTCTCTCTTTTATATAAAGATAGTAATCCGCTTTCTTATTATCTAAGGTATGTGTAACAATTTTAGAAGGTTTTGTCAAAGCCTCTTTTATTTCTTGCAGATAATTAGTCATGTAAGGATGTAAAGAACTTGGAGAAGTTATATGTTTCCATCTTTCCTTTGAAAGATGTATTTTCCTTCCTGATTTATCCACTATTTCAAAGATCACATCCATTTAATCCCAAAGGTCTTTTTCTTTATAAAATATCCTAAAAAACAAAATTATTATATCCTTTTTCTTCTCAGCAAATTAGCATTGCTTACCACAGTTATCGAAGATGCTGCCATTGCGATTTCTGCGATTATTGGATGAAGAACCCCTGCAACAGCTAAAGGAATAGCAATAACATTATATGCAAATGCCCAGAACAAGTTTTGTTTTATCTTTGAAAATGTTGCCTTGCTCAAATTAATTGCTCCAACAACGCCCATTAAAGAGCCTCTTGCTAAAACTAAATCTCCAGCTTCAATAGCAATGTCTGTTCCTGTTCCCATTGCAATCCCGACATTGCTCTGCTTAAGTGCAGGCGCATCATTAATCCCATCTCCTATAAATGCAACAAAGCCCCTTCTTTGCAATTCCATAACTTTTTTTGCCTTGTCTTCTGGAAGAACATTAGCAATAACTTCTTTAATTCCTACTTCTTTTGCAATCGCTTTAGCAGTTCTTTCATTATCTCCCGTTATAATCACTGTTTTATAACCAGCGTAATTAAGAATTGAAATAGCTTTTCTTGAGTCTTCTTTTACAGCATCGGCAATTCCAATAATCCCGAGAACTTTTTTGTTTTCAGAGATAATAACTGCAGTATATCCGGAATCTTCAAACTCCTCAATATTCTTTTCAAGCCCCTTTAGACTGATTGATTTTTCTTTCATTAAACTAGAGTTTCCAATAACAATATTCTTGCTTCCAATTTTTCCTTCAACACCTCTTCCCCTTAAAATCTTGAAACTTTTCACTGGTTTGTATCTCTTTAAGCCAGCCTTGTTCACAATCGCTTTAGATAACGGATGCTCGCTTAACTTTTCAAGACTGCCGGCAATTTCCAATAAATAACTTTCTCTGACTTTTGAATAAATTTGTCTGACTTCAGGTTTTCCCTTAGTAATTGTTCCTGTTTTATCAAAGACAACGTATTTTATTTCTTTCATTGTCTGTATTGCTTCACCCTTTCTTATCAAAATTCCTTTTTTAGCGCCCATTCCACTTCCAACAGTCAGCGCAATTGGCACCGCCAACCCAAGTGCGCACGGACAGGCAATTACAAGAACAGAAATTGCAACTCCAATTGCTCTTCCTATTTCTCCATTAAAATACCACCATCCAAAAAATGTCAAAATAGCAACAACAAGTATTGAGGGAACAAATATGCTCGTAATATAGTCTGCTGTTTTTTGAATAGGCACTTTTGTTCCTTGAGCTTCTTCAACAAGTTCAATAATATGTGCAAGGAAAGTGTCTTTTCCTATTTTTGACGCTTTAACATACAAAATTCCATCCTGATTAATTGTTGCTCCGATAACATTGCTTCCTTTAGCCTTATCTATGGGAAGACTTTCCCCTGTAACCATTGATTCATCGACAGCGCTTTCACCTTTAACGACTATTCCGTCTGTTGGAATTTTTTCTCCTGGTTTTATAATTAAAATATCACCAACAACAACTTCAGAGATGGGAATTTCAATTTCTTTTCCGTCTCTTTCAACTCTTGCGTTTTTAGCTCCAAGTTCAAGCAATTTTTTTATCTCTTGTGATGCTCTTCCTCTTGCTTTTGCTTCAATATACTTGCCTGTAACAAAAATCGCCATAATCATTGCAGAAACTCCAGAATAATCGCTAATTTCCATAAAAAACGTCAATATTCCTGTCGTATAAGCAATAAGAGTCCCAAGCGCAATCAAGGAATCCATATTAAAGTAAAACGTAAATAATCCCCTAAGCCCAGACTTTAAAGTAGAAAATCCAAAAACAAAAACAACAGGAAAACCAAGGATAAGCAAAATAATGATGGATATATTATCAGATATAATAATGCCATTGAGTATCCTCATGTATACCATGAGAATTGCAATTGGAACAGCAAAAATCCAGCTTCCAATCAATTTTTTCTTCCAATCTCTAATTTCAGAGTCTTCTGCTGGTTTTGAGTGGTCATGATCTTTATGATCCATCTTTGGAATTCTATTATTTTGCATATTTCTCATTTGATGATATTTGTGATTTTGCATTTTTGATTTTATTCTTGCTTAAATTGTCGCTCAGCAAAGCTTCGCGAATTTTATATTATGATAACTTGGATACTTATTTTTAAACTTAATTGCATTTAAAATTCAAAGTTAATTTTATCCTTCAATGCTTAATGTCTTATACCCTGCTCGCGCAACAGCCTTTTTTAGCTCTTCTTCAGGAACTCTTTCATCAACTTCCACAAAACATTTTTTGCCTACCAAGCTTACATTTGCTTCTTTGACTCCCGGAACTTTTCTTAAACTACGTTCAATGTTTGCTGCGCAACTCGCGCAATGCATTCCTTCTATGTTTATTTTTACTTTTTTCATTTTTTTGTATTTATTTTTTTAATCAGCCAGACAATCAGCAAAACAACAGCCACTAAAACAATAACATTAAATATCCAACCAAAAATCCATCCTGTTCCATAACCATAATATCCCGACATCATCCCCCACATTCCACCATAATTGCCATAACCCATCATTCCATATCCAAATCCGCCTAAAAGCAATACGACTAAGATAACTATGACTACAATCAGCAAGGTGTTATTATCTTTCATTTTATGTTTTGCCTTCCATAATTTAGGTTGGATCTAAAATCCAAGTACCTCATTGACTATTATTAAATTTATCCTATCCGGTTGAATTTCTTTATTTACTATTAAAATCTTATTTACTGCACTTCCAGGAATGCCATAAGCCTTTTTTGCTCTTTCACTTTCTAATGGCAAGGTATATTCGTACATTCTTTTAAATCCTTGATCCAAATTTTTCACAATTTTTTGTGCTCCTGCAACAAAAATTACTTTGCCTGCCCCATAAACATATGCTGGCAGTTGGCTTCCTGTATTTGATGCTATCATAATTTTGCCATCTTCAGTTATAGCGTGGCAACTTCCAATTGCATAATCTGGCGAAGCCCCTAATTTTCTCATTTCTCTTGATTGAGTTTGTCTGTTCATAGAATTGAGCTTGTTTCTTATTGAATCATAATTTCCTGATTCACTAATCTCTAAGAGTACTCCTAATGTTTCAAGTGTTACAGAGGTCATATCAAAAACCTCTGCTCTTTCTGGAACTAACCCCAAAACTTTTTTCTTTGCCTCTTCTTTCGTTTCAACAAACAAGACATTAATTCCGTTTTCTTTTAATGACTTAATGGTTTTTTCTATTGTCTCTTTATCTGCGGTTTTATTCCATTTTTCCATTTTCTCCCCCTTCATTTGACCAAGCTTGGGCGAATGATTGAAAATCTTTGATTTTCTTTCATGTTATGCATTCCCTCCTTTCATATTATGCAAAATATGAATACAATACTGCGACATATGCTCGTCAATAAGTTTCATTATGGGCTTTATTGTTTCTTCATTTAAGGTGTAATATCTATACTTTCCATCAGTATGAACTTTAACAAAGCCGTGCTCTTTTAATCTTGCTAAATCATGGGAGACAGCTGTTTGGTCCATATTAAGCTCTTTCATTATTTCAGAAACATTCTTTTTCCCGTTTCTTAATATATTAATTATTTTCAGTCTTGACTCAGAAAATAATGTTCCAAAGAACAGCTTATACGCTCCATAAACTTCTTCCTCGTTAAATCCTTCTTTATGAACATGTCTTAATATGTTTTTGCTTATCATATGAAAGTAGGACACATATGTATTTATAAATGTTTGTATAGTGAAGAATATAGAAAACAATTGATATAACACTTATGGTTCTTTTCTTTCTATTAAAGAAACTTTATCAAAATGTTTGTCAAATGAGATTATCTGCGCGCATTTTAATGAAAGGGCGGATTGGAGTGTAATTGAATCTTCATAGTCTAGACTGTATTTCTCCATTAATTCTAGGGCATTAATTCTGTCTTTTATAGATACTGGATAAATTTTCAGGCCTTTATATTTTGATAAGCTAAAGATGAATGCACGAATTCTTTCATTTTTTATATTATATCTGGTCATGGATAAAATTATTGAGTCTATAGTGAAGCTTGAAATAAATGCCAGTTTTTTTCTTTCCAGGACTTCACGTAAAAATTTTTTGCATTGTTCTGATTTGTTTTGTTGAAGCAAAACTTCTAAAAAAATATTAGTGTCTACGAGCATGTTTTTTTATTACTCCTTCCCACGCTTCATGTTGCAACTCAACAGAGCTTTTCTTTACATTTTTCATTATTCCTGAAATAGTCTCAATAGGATCCTCAATGTCTTCTGGTTCAATGTATGAAAAAGTCCAGCTTTCAATGGCTTCTTGAGCAGCTTCGCTGATCGAGCCTTTTTGATACCCAAACTTAGCCATTGCTAACCTTCTAAACTTCTCTTCAATTTTTTCAGGTAATTTAATCTTGAGTTCTCCCATAATTCCTTAAGTACATATGTACTTATAAATGTTTGTATGGTGAAGATATAATTAAGGACTCACTTTCTTAACTCTTGCATTATGATATCACCAATATTTGGCTCTTTCTAAAGATATTCTTTTAATCTAAACTATAACCAGTTGAATTACATGGAATAATACCATCATGTTCTCTTTCAAGAGCCTCTTTTACTTCATCTCTCCCCCTTTTTGTGAGGTATACAAGTCCATTGGCTAAAAAAATATTAGAGTAGTCTCCCTCCCCGACTTTTCTAGCGGAGTAAATACTGTTATTGCGAGGATCAGTGCATTCAACAGTTGTAAATAACTCTTTAAAAAACCTGACTACTTCTTTTTCATCAGAGAATTTAACATTCATTATGGGATGTGGTGCTAGCGATTCAAAAATAAATGGATGTCCATCCCCATCGGGCATAAGCTCTATTAAAAAAGCACGCTGATGCTCTACAATCATATTTTCGTCTATTGCATTCCATGCTTCTGAAAGTGTTCTGCATTCTAAGGATTCTTCTCTAAAAGGAAATCTGGAATATTTTATTTTTATCATTATCTAGTGGATAAATGTTTCTTTTTATTATTTATTTACCCCCCTTGGAGGTATAAAATAGAAAAGTTTAAAAAATGTGCCTCGTTTTTTAAATGATGGAAGAAGTATTAAAAGATTTAGGATTTTCTGAGAGAGAAATAAAAGTTTATTTGTCATTGTTAGAGCTAGGTGAAACTACTGTCGGTCCAATTTCTGCTTCAACTAGGATTCAACATTCCAAAGTTTATGAAACCCTTGAAAAATTATTGAATAAAGGTTTAGTGTCCTATATAATAAAATCAAAAACAAAGTATTTCTCAGCCCAAAATCCAAAAGAACTGCTAAATATCCAAAAGGATAAAGAGAGGAAGTTGATTGAGATTTTGCCAGAATTACAGCAAAAACAGAAATTTTCAAATGAAAAGCAAGTTTCTACAGTTTATGAGGGATACCCAGCAATAAAATCTATGTTTAATTCTATTTTAGACTTATTAAATAAAAATAGTTATTATTATGCTTTTGCTTTCAAGGAAGAATATATTTCATCTGACTCAGCGTCAATATTTCTTAGAGCAATTCACATGAAAATTGCCGAAAAAAGGATAGATGATAGATTAATTGCCAGTTTTGATATAAAAAAAGAGTTCGTCAAAAATTATAAAGGGATTAAAAATTTAAAAATTAGATTCACTAAAATTAATTTTCCATTAGGTTTAATGATAATAGATAATAAAGTGATTAACTGGACGTGGGGAGAAAGACCAACAGCTATAAAAATAACTTCCAAACAAATAGCTCAAAGATATAAACAGTTTTTCTTAGAAATGTGGAAAATTTCGAAATAACTAATTTTATTTCTAACTATTTCTCTTCAGCATCCAAAAGCTTATTATAAGAATTATCACATCAAAAGCCATTTCCAAACAGGCAAAACCTTTATTTTTTTATTTTTAATATTAAATTCGTCATCTTGTTTATAAGTTAAAATTATTCCATCTTTTAAATTAAATTTCTCCAATGCTTCCAGCAGCCCATTTATCTCCCTATCTTTATTATCTTCATTCAAATCAAAACAGACTTGAACTGCTTTTGTAATTTTATCCTTTTCTTTAATAACAAAATCACACTCATTTTTTTCTTGAAAATAAAAAATGTTCTTATACCTTTTTCTCAGGCTTAAAAACACTAAATTTTCAAGCAGTTTCCCCTGATCCTTAGAAAATGATGCTGAATTATTTGAAGAAAATCCATTATCTATAGAATAAACTTTCTTAGGGTTTACCTGCTGTTGTTTATACGAATAACTAAATCTAGGTAAGGTAAAGACAAGATAAGCATTTTCAAAGAAAGAAATATAATCAATAACACTCTTCACTGATTTAATTTCAAACATTTTCTTTATTGAATTATATGAAAACTCTTTTCCAACATTGCTTATTAAATAAATTACTATTTTATTAAGGATTGCAGTATTTTTTATTCCAAATCTTGCAGCAATATCTTTCATTACAATATCTGTCAGCAATTCATGGAGAACTTCAGGGTTTTCCTTTTTAAGGTATTCTGGAAATCCTCCTTTTATGAGATATTCTTCAAAAGACTTAATTGAAGGCTCTTGTTTTTTCAGGCTCAGAAATTCCTCAAATGAGAATGGAAATAGCTCTACAGAAAGGTGTCTGCCTGTAAGTTTTGTTCCAAGTTCCTTGCTTAGAATAGAAGCGTTAGAACCTGTTAAAACAACTTTTTCTTTTCTATCAACTAAATATCTTATAAATCTTTCCCACCCTGGAACGTTTTGTATCTCATCAAAAAAATAAACCCCTCCTTCGCCATAAAGTTCTTTCATAATGGCTTCAACTTTATTAAAATCAGAAAAATCAAATCCTCCTAATCTAGGATCTTCTAGATTGAGGTAATATCCTTTCTTCTGTTTTTTTAATAGCTGATTCATGAGTGTGCTTTTCCCACATCTTCTTACACCAGTGATTATTAAAGCAAAAGAATCTTCTATCTTCATCTCCCTGCCTTTCTCCCTTAAAATTCCTTGTTCAGAGCTGTCTAAAAAATCTCTTTGTGAAGTTATTACATTTTTTATTGTTTCTTTTGATATCATAATTATTCTCTATTTTCAGTATTTTTAAATCTTTCTATTAACAATATAAACTATTTTATATCCTAAATATAAACTTTAGGATCACGCCATTGTACATATTTTTTATTATAAATGTTTGTGTTTTTGTAGCTACATCTCAATTAAAAATTTGGAGGCTTTAGCCTCTTAATTCTTGAAGAATTTCTTGTCCGTAGTCCGAAGAAATTCTTCTGTTTTATCAATAA
>JACOYJ010000068.1 GCA_016181885.1 Candidatus Pacearchaeota archaeon
CCCCGCGCTTTAGCGCTGGGTTGTTCATTTCATTCGCAGATTTGCCATTAATGTTAATAATAAAATGCACGACGGTAGGGGTGAGTAATTTTTTATGTTAAGATTGCTGGTCTGCTTTATATATGTAAATAATTAATGAGTTTTACTGCTTCGCCCTATCCATTTAATGATAGTCAAAATTCGCTTTGTTTTATCTGGCGCTCACTTCGCAGAGCTCGTTCGCATATTAATGGAAAGATTTTTTGAGCAAGATTAATGTTAACATGGATTTAATAAAAATTATTGGGATTAATAATGGTTAATATAGATTCGCTGAAAACAGCCGAATAAAGTGCGCTCACATTAATTAAAACTAGATTAATAGGAAAGTTAATTTCAAAGCCGAGTTAATATTAATGGGCTAAATAATGCATATCAGGATTAATTTAAGTTTAGGATAACTTGAATTTGTTTTGATTGGCTTATTTATATATTTCCCTAAAGCTCCCGCTGTTAATTAAAAATTAAGAAAAATTAAAGATTTTTCATATCCTTCGTTTTTAAGAAAACGAGAAAAGAAAAAGATAAAAATAAAAATTAAACGAGAGTTACGTTCATTTCACTAACTTGCGGACAGCTTATAGCAACTCCTGTTGCGTCATTGAAATATCCAGCAAGTCTCACATTTGTAGGCACAGTTAAAGGTGTAGTAAGCCCTGAAGCAGGAGAGTAAGTCATTGATACTACAATATCGCCAGGCTGATCGATTGCTGTTCCCGAAGCAGTACTGCTAGAATAGATTATTTTAACTCCATCGAGAGTATAACCTCCAACTTTATTAACAGATAAAGTACATGCTCCAGTAGCCGCAGTACATCTCGCTGTATTAATCTCAAGGTTTGTCGTCACACATTTAGTGTTTATATCTATCTGCTCACCGCTTCCAGTAATCACATTTCTAACAACCACCCAGATAATCCCTATCGCAACAAGAACTAAAAGAATAATTATTAGAGTCGTTACAACAGTAGACAACCCCTTTTTATTATACATTTCATACCCCCTTTTTATTGTTAGTAATTATTGTAATATATAGTTGTTTGGATATTTAAAGCTTTTTATCCCCTGTTAAAATCATCCAACAGCTTGAAATATTCGGCTTTGTCAAATACTTTATCATTTTCAGACAATCCGACTCTTTCAGCAAACTTCCAAAAAGCCTGCGGTTTATATCCTTGTTTTTTCAACGAAACTATCGTCGGCAGTTTCTTATCATCCCATCCTGAATATAATCCAGACTCGACTCCTTTTCTAAACTGCGATGATGAAAGCTCTAAGTCCTTAAAATGAATTCTCCCAAGAAACGCTGTCCAAGGAAACTTCTTTCCTAAGCCAAGAGCTTCATACATCATTTTCTGTCTTTCAGCATTATCCCTATGATCCTTAGCTCTTATGATATGAGTCATCCCAAACCCGATATCATCAACCGCAACAGCTAAATTCATCAACGGCCAAACCCTGTATTTTTTCTTCTGTCTTGGATGCTCGTGGAGATTTATTCTGGCAAGGGGAAAATCCCTCATCGCAGGATTTTTATGAGTCATTGATGATTTAAATCTCAGAACAGCTTCGCCTTCCTTATATCCGGTTTTAGAAAGCATCTTTTTCCATCTTTCTGTATTTTCCTTAACACTTAAATGCCTGCAAGAACATTCTGTCTTTGAATCAACATGATTCTTGAAAGCTTCCTGTAAGCAAGTGCAGACATAAGCTGTTTTTTTCTTTATCAGCTTTTCAGCATATTGATAATAAAGTTTCATCCTGTCTGACTGAATTATAACTTCAGCAATATCATCGAAAAGCCATTTAGATTCATCAGCGAGCATCTTGTATGCATTAGGATAAATATTTTCTGGATTCGTGTCTTCTATTCTTACATAAAATCTGCCGCCATACTTCTGCACAAATAAAAACGAAATGCACGCGGTTGCTGCATGCCCAATATGCATAGGACCCGACGGAGAAGGCGCGAACCTCATAATTACTTTTCCTTTTCTTGCATTAGGAAGCTCAGGCAAGCCTTCTCTTCCATGTCTTTCGCTTATAATATCTTGTAACTTCTTAAACTCTTTTTTTTGATTATCTAAAGACAGGGAGTTAATCTCTTTTACTATTTTATTAACATCTGCTATTATTTCTTTAGCATTTTTTTTATCTAATCCTTCATGGAATAATGCAGATATAACGCTTCCGGGGTTTGCCTTGCCATTGTAAGCAATTGCATTCTTCAAGGCATAAGCCTTTATTTTTTTATCTAAGTTTTTTATCATCTTTTCCAACAATCTTGAAATGCCTCTTTTTAGTTCCGATAAAACGGTCCTCGCCTTCATAAACAAGAGCGACTTCGTCTGGACCAATTATCCCCCCGGTTTCAGATCCGTAATAAATCCTAGCGCGGTCGCCTACATTTCTTAATCTTCTCAATTCTTGCGGGCCCACTTCATCGCTGTGTTTTCTTGTGATTTCAACTTCATTGCTTCTCGAAAGTTCGTCATATAAATGCCTTTTATCCATGTTTATCCTTATTTATCCAAACTTAAAAATTTATCTAACATACTCTCTTTCTATGTTTCTGAGCTGAGTGTAATCCATATGTTTTCCAAAAGTGGTTACACCCCTAGCATTATTCCAATCAATCAAAGAAACTTTTCCCTGCTCATTTATAACGATGTTGCTTGCTTTCAAATCTCCAGAATGAAATCCAGCGCTATGGGTTCTCCCAACAAGCCTATAAAGCTCATTAAATTGTTCTCTTGTCATAAAACCCATATCTTCCAATTTCGTTCCCCCATAACCTATCTTAACAAAATACTCTTTAGTATCTGTTGTAACTCCGTATCCTAAGAACTCCGGAGCAACTCCCAACTTGGCAGCGCGTTGAGCATACTTGACTTCCTTTAAAAAAGTATTTTTAGTAAATTTTCTAGTTCCCCCAAGAGCCCCAGTCTCAAAAATTTTTATTACGGTTTCTCCTTCTCTATAAGCATCTCCAAAACTTCCACTTCCGATAAGCTTCGCATTTGCAAGAAGACTTGTTCTTGATATTCTCATGGGAGTAAAGTCCCCGCCCCTGCTAGATCCCTTTCCACCCGGTCCAAAAGCAGTCACCATCTCTATAGCTGCTAACGTCATAAATACACCAATATTATTCCTCATGTATTGCGTTTCCCGGGCAATTGCCTCGGGACTATCTGGACTTGGACCTATTCTTCCAGGATCAGCAAATGCTCTTTCCTGCTCTCTCCATGTCTTAATGACTTCCCTATTGATAGAAACATCACTGGCATCTGGAACCGCTTCCATCCCGCTCGGGTCGACAAATTTATTCGGATTGTTCAGGGCATAAGAATATTTGTTCAGCGACTGCGGGTTTTCAATGCTTCCTGAAATAGGATCTGGACTTGTAAACCTCCCGCTGCCAGCGTCGTAATATCTTGCTCCGTAATAATACAATCCCGAGTCATCAAGCTCTTTTCCCGTGTACTTGAATTTCGCTTCTTCAGAAGCTGTTCTCTCATCCCCGAATGCATAATAATTTTCTTCTCCAATTTTATTTCCATTTTCATCTAGGACAACACTCCCGCTTCCCAAATGGTCATTAACATAATATTTCTCATTTCCATCTGAATCATAACTTGCGGCCAATCCGTTAGCATAAATGTATGAAGTTGTTTTTGAAGAAAGAACCGAGGTTTCTGAAGTTGCTTTGCCTGTTGGATTAAGTTTTATATTTAAAGCTAAGAATAAGATAATAGCTGTTATAATTAATGCAGAGAAAATACCTATTAAATTATATCTCTTTTTCATTTTGTTTTTATGTTTTTAAAATGGAAAGTGCAGGAAATCTTGCATTTCCTCTTTTTCATATTGCAAAATATGGTTTTATTAAATGATTTTTCATGCTGGCGGATAATGTATAAATCTTGTGATTAATACTTAGTTTAGTAGCATTTATCATCTTTTAGGCTAACATGACTATGGGAAGAATCCTTAAAAATTTATTTTTATTGTCTCGTTTTTTCATTAGGCAATTAAGTCAAAGGGATATATAAAATTAATCAAACCCGTAGCTACATCTCAATTAAAAATTTGGAGGCTTTAGCCTCTTAATTCTTGAAGAATTTCTTGTCCGTAGTCCGAAGAAATTCTTCTGTTTTATCAATAA
>JACOYJ010000044.1 GCA_016181885.1 Candidatus Pacearchaeota archaeon
ATACTGAAAAAAGCAATGAAAAGACAAGTGTTGAAATTAGAGAGCAGTATCAATATGGAACAGAATTTTCAATTAAGGACAATCTTTACAAAGAGCTTTTTGAATTAGCAAAAGAAATCATCTCAAAAACAAAAATAATAATAGAGAGATAATGTAAAAGCAGAAAGAATAAAAAAAGAGCTTCCAATTGCAGTATAGGTTGAAGTAAAAGAAATAACTAACTCGAATGATGCGCCTTCTTTATCTGATTTAAGATGCTTCCCCTGCGCGTCTTTATAATTGCTTGATGCGCGCTTTTATGCGTTCTTATCCTCCTGACAATAAAGAAAGCAAAAGTCAAAAACAATATCACGATAAGCCCGCTGACCATATTATCCCTAAATGCCCTGTTGGAAAAAACAGCCAAGCCGCTCAAAGGAGCGCCCAAAACAAGGTCCTCCTGTATAAATGTGGAGTAAGTGTCTGAATTCAAGTTTACTAAAAGTCTTATCTCTCCTTCAAGCTCTGCAGGTATTGGGATAAAAATCTCATATTCATCCTTGACTTCAGCAGAAATAAATTTATTATCACTTATTTCTGCAATCTGCTTGTTTTCAGAATCAAAAAGCAGGAACTGCAGGTCAATTTTCTGGTCCTTTCCAGTAAGCTCTTCTAAAGTATAATCAATCTTAACTTTGTCATTAGTTGCCCTCTCAACATTTGTTAATTTAATGTCTACTTGTTTGCCAGCAATATCTACATTGAATGTTGCGAATGCACTAGCTTCCTTGCAAGTTAAAGAAACACCTAAAAGATATTTTCCATAAACCTCTTCAGGAATATTTACATCAAAAACGAATTCATATTCTTCTCCGGCGGCAAGTCCTTTTGTTTCGCTATAAGTTATCCAAGAAGCATAATCTCCAAAGCTCTTGAACTTGCAGTCATTTAAGAAAGCATTTCCAGAATTTTTAACCTTCCAAGTTAGTATTTTTCTAATACCTCCTTCACTGACAACTAAATCAGATATATTTCTCGAAATAATAACGCTCTTCTTAACTCCGCCGCCTCCTCCGCTTCCTCCACCGCCTCCGGAAGAGCTGGAACTCGACGAGGAACTAGATGAAGATTGAGTTGTTGAAACGCTGAAGCTTGAACTTGAGTAGTTTGCATTTCCAGCAGAATCATTAGAATAAACATTCAAAACATATCCCACCCCATCAGATATTGTTTGATATTCTAAAGGTGAATTGCAATCAATTGTATTTTCAGTTACTACGCCTCCTCCTCCTGAAGTTGTAACATTATAAGAGCAATAGATTAAAGGACTTACATCGCTAAAATTTAAATTAAAAGTGACGTTATTAACGCTAACAGTTCCTATTGGAGAAAGAATATTTATTTTTGGAGAAGTGGCATCTAAAACAAAAGACCTGTTATTAGAAGAATTTCTATTGAGGCTATCATTACAAACAATTCCCCATAGATAATTTCCTTCCAGCAAACTACTTATCAAAAAATAATTATTTGCTTGAGTAATTGAACTATTGGTCTGATTAAGCCCCCAGCTTCCTGAAAAGTTGCCAAAAAATAGGCAAGAAGAAATTCCGACTCCGGATGAGATAGAATAATTAAAATAAATACTAGCTAAATCATTTGAATAAGAAAGATCTTGAGGGAATAATAAATTTAAAGCTGGAGCCGTTGTCAAAACGGAAAAAACGACATTAGTACTTGCCAAATTTCCAAGACTATCATTAGAAAATAAATTTAATAGGTAACCTCCATCAGCACTTACATTAAAAGTTGAATTTTGACAGCCTGGCAAACTTACGTTATTTGAACTATTCAAATTGTACCAACAAGAAGCAACTCCTATCCCAGAATCACTCACTGAAAGATTCAAAGGCAAACTTGTATTTACACCATAAGTTTGTGCCAAAGGTAAAAATAAGCTTAAGCTTGGAGCAACACTATCAACATAAAAACTAACATTTGAAGAATTAAAATTTCCGTAAGAATCATTAGCGTATGCAATTAGCGTGTTAATTCCTTGATTAAATTCAAAGTAAACAGAAGAAGAATAACTTGTATTAACGCTTCCATTATAAAACAAAGTTTGAGATATTCCACTTACGTCACTTGCAGATATATTAACTAAAATAGCTGAATTAGTATAATTTTGATTTAATGGAGAAACTATTGTTAAGTTTGGAGCAACATTATCCAAGATAGTATAGCCAATAGAAGTATTGTAAAGCAGAGGAGTCAATCCTGCCTCTTGACTTGTAAAATTAACCCTGTATTGGAAATATCTTCCTTGTAAATCTATATTATTCAAAGTTGCTGTTTGAAAAATTCCGTCCGAGCAATCTGAAGCAGAACAATTTTTGACTTGTAAAGTTATATTCGTGGTAATGTTTAAAGACGTCATGCCAAAAGCGTTTTGCCCCCCTGAATTAAAACTTGAAATAACAAGTGAAAAGCTTGCCCCATGATCGCTGGATACATAAACATCTTCGCCTCCATCAATAATATAGAGGTCTCCATCCTGTCCTGCATAAATAACTATTCCTGATTCTGAATCTCCCACCCCATTGAAGTCATCATTAATCAAAACCCAAGTTAAAGCATTGTCAGTGGATACCCAAACATCCTGAGTATCCAAAATATAGACAGCATTCGAAGAATTTATAGTCATATCATTTGCACCATTCGAGTTTGCTCCGTTATAATCATCCTTGGCCAATGACCATGTAACCCCAGAATCAACTGAAACCCAGACGCTTGCAACATTATCTACTGTGAACAAAGCTCCAGAGCTATTTGCAACCATTCCAAAAACATTTCCACCGCCACCGTTGAAATCAGAGCTGGTCTTGCTCCAATCCACGCCATTGTTAGCTGATTTCCAAACCTCTTGTCCACTCTCAATAATGTAAAGATAATCATTATTATCTGTCGCAAAAGCAAACCCATTTTGCCCCTCTGCTCCGTTGTAATCATCATTTATCTTACTCCAGTTAATTCCATTATCATTAGAAGCAAAAACATCCTGATTCATTAAAATAAAAACTGAATCCGAGCTGTTCCGTGCCATTTTTGTTCCCCCATTGCCATCTGCTCCGTTGTAATCATCATTGATCTTAATCCAATTTACGCCAGAGTTGTTGGATCTCCAAACGTCCGAAAGTCCATCTCCAATTAGGATAAACTCTAAGCTTGGCTGATTTCCTTGCCAAGTTAAATTATCCCATTTTGCAATACTTGTGGCATCAAAAATTCTACTTGTAAAAGTTCCAGTCAGATTATTTCCATATAAAACAACTGCAGTTCCGTTATGGCTAGTGTTGACGTAAGTCCCAGCATTAAAATTACCTTGAGTCGTATCACTAAAATTTAAAGCCTGAACTAAGAAGACAGTTAAACAAACGACGGAAAACAGAACAAAAAACCCCTTTTTCACCATGATAAAGGCAAAGCAAAGATGATTTTAAATCTTTTCTATAATCTAATACTAAACGATATTTTTAAATAACCATCGCTCCTTAAAAAAACATGAAAAAACTGCTATTATTATTTGGGATAGTTCTTGCGATTTCCCTTATAAGTGCAGATTCTATAAACGTAGAATTTCCATTAGGAAGCGAGTTTTCAGCCGGCGACCCCCTTGTTTTTAAGGTAAACCTTTATGATTCTCAAAACAAGCTGCTCGATGCTGAGATATCCATAGAAATAAAAGATTATGAGAAAAAAACTTTCGAAAAAACAATAAAATCAAACCAGCTTGCAAATCTTGACCTTGGCGATAAAGTAAGCTCTGGCCAGGGAACGATAACTGCAAAATATGGGGAAGTAGAAGCGATAAATTTTTTCGAGATTGGTAGAAAAGAGCTCGCGCAGTTTGAACTCGAAGGCGACACACTAAAAATAACAAATATCGGCAACACTCCCTATTCTAAAACAGTTAAGATAACTATCGGAGAAACAACAAGAACAAATTACACTTGCGCAAATATTGGCTCTGGTGGTAATGGGCAGATGTTCACCTGCAATGTAAGCATGTATTATT
>JACOYJ010000006.1 GCA_016181885.1 Candidatus Pacearchaeota archaeon
CATCACTAAATCCATTTGAGGTTTTATAATCTACAACTTTTGGAGTTATTTTCAAGCTACTGAAATCACTGCCTGTTGCCTGTATAGTGAATAAAGTCCCTTGCCCTGCCTTGATGAATTTTTCTCCATCACCACTATAAATTCCTATTGTGTTTTTTCCTGTTGAAGTTTGCGTGTTTATTATTGTCATTCCAGAAGTTCGCGTTGCAGTCTTGACTCCTGTAATCTGGATTTTGCTTGAATCATAATTTAAATCAAACTGCATTCCAGCCACATCTCTGTCTAAATTAGAAGATGCTGAAAGGCCATCACTTGTTTTTTGAATGTTTATTGTTGCTGAAGCTTGGACATTAGCTCCAGGAGTGCATGTTGGTGCAGGTGCTCCTCTAAATGCAACATTGACAATACCAACAACATCTAAAACATCAATATTCCCATCTTCATTCAAATCCCAAACCCATAAAGGTTCTGTTTGTGTCTGTCCTCTAAATGCAACACCAACCATATTTACAACATCAAGAACATCATGAACACCGTCATTGTTGACGTCTCCGCATAACTAACTTGCCAAGTGTGATTTCCATCTAGCAAGGTATAGCCAAAGCCTTGCGTTACACCTCTTAAAACATTGTTGCTTGTTTGTACTATTGAACCATTAATTATCAGTGAGCAAGAACTGATAGGATTCAGAACATTAACTTTGTAAAAGAAGGAAACAATATTCCAGTTTAAGGTTGTGTTTTGTAAAGGGGAAATCAAATCTACAGAGAAACAGCTTTCACATGTTTCTGAAAGCTTTTTGTAATAAATTTCATGATTATCATCATTCTGCCATGTTACATGAACATTATCATTATTATCAATTGAGATGTCTGGAAGTGAAACGTTTTCAGGGCCTAAAGTAAGCCTCGTATCAGCTATTTCAACGCTTCCGTTTAAATAAAGCCTTGTAAAGTAAAGCGCATAATTTCCATTCCTATTGTCCTGCCAAACAATGTAAATTTTATTCTTTGAATCAACATCCACAACAGGCCAGTCAGAAACAGTGGGGTTATTCGTTATTCTTTGCTGGTCTATCAATTTATTTCCATTAGAATCTAGCTTTGATAGGTAAATTTCTTTATTCCCATCCCTTTGGTCTTGCCAAACAATGTAAGTATTCCCTAAAGGATCAGAAGCAATTGCTGGAAATTCCGACACTCCTAAAAAATTAGAAATCCTAATTTCCTGAGTTAAATTTAATCCATTATTATCAAGCTTCTCATAATAAATTTCCTTATTTCCTTGCTTGTTATCGCCCCAAACAGCATATACGTTTCCATTACCATCTGTATCCATATAAGGATAGTCTGGAGAATTGCCTGTGAATGTGGTTCTCAAATCATCAACAATAGCGCTTCCATTATTATTAAGCTTCTCATAATAAATTTCTCCACCACCATTCCTATAATCAATCCAAATTATGTGTGAATTTCCATTGTTATCAACAGAAAGGGCTGGAAAGTCTGCCAACAATGGTGCAGAATTTATTATTGTTTGATTGATAAGCACATTTCCATTAGAGTCAATTTTCTTATAGAATATTCTTTGTCCAGACCCTCCTTTTTGCCAAGTCATATGCAAATTTCCACTATTATCACTATCAACAGTAGATTGTGATGCAGCTGCCTCTGATCCAAAAGATTCCTGATTTTCATTTATCAAAGTATTTCCATTATTATTCAACTTCTCATAAAATATCTCAAAGAATGCGTTTCTGCTATCTTCCCAAGTAATGTGAACATTTCCATTGCTGTCTGTAGAAACTGATGAATCTTTTGAAATTCCAGAAGCCGAGCTTACTTGAACATCATTTCCAACGACTAATTCACCAGCAGGTTGCGGGAATTGTCCTGAAACAACTTCTCCAGGTTTTATTGAGCCGCTAATAAATTGTGTGTTTGTTACAACATCATCAACAATAACCTGAATAGATAAATTGTAAGTGCTAGTATTTTGCAATAAACTTCCATTTATGTACCATGTAAAGTTGTTGGTTTCCATGGGAAGAACAACATCTTGCCTGTAACAATCACAATCAGATTCAAAACCATAATCACTATAATAACTTCCAGGAATATCTACAATTCTTCTTCCTCCATCTAACAACTGCCCATTTGATGAAGGAACACTAAATATTCCTCCGGTTTTTCTTCCAATATTGTCTTGTGTATACAAAGAAAGATATCCATTATCATCAAGTATAACCTTTATCCCGCTAGAGCCAGATAAATTAGTAAGCAAAGCTAGCCATTTTGTATCTTTTGAGAATCTAGTTTCATTATAATATTTTGTCCAATTTTTTAATATTAAAGACCTATTTTCAAGATAGATATTAACCCCATGGGCATTTGTTTTAGGTGCATCAAACCAATACTTAATAACAAAGCTATTATTAATCATATCCATAACTTCAGAGGCATTATTTTTAATGTTTTCATCTTGCACTAAATTTTTTACTCTTTCAGCAAAGTTATACAAATCAACATATTCTTCATAATCATATAATCCTGTTGCCAAATCACGCTCTCCCATTTTCTGCGCTCCAGATAAAGCACTTAAAATTTGGGGTTTATTCGCAGATAAATTATTCAACATTGCTTGAGCAAAATTATTAATTCTATTAACTAAATAAGTAGTATAATAAGGCTGAATAATCGAAAATGTAGACCCTGCAGAATTTTTTCCTATAGTAGCTAACTTATCAGCATCTACAGCTAGTTTTGCAAAATCTTCATGTTCTACAAGAGGATTGCTAGTAAGATTACCCAGCATGTAATTATATCCATAATCATAAGAAACATGGCACTCTTGGCTAAATCCAATTATGCCTGCGAGAGGGTCGAGCTCATAAGCTGTTTCAACCATAGCCATTAAACAATTGTGCATTAATAATATATCAATAAACAAACCCGTGTCACTAAGACCTTTTTTCAATTCCTGCAAAGTTGTTCCGTCATTCGGCGTAGGATTATAGTCCCAATTTAAGCCTCTCCAACCATCTCCATGCTCGCTTGTAACAAATATGGTCCTTTTTGAGGGATATTGTTCAGTTGCCCAAACAGCAAAGTTAGTCAACTCCCCAGAAGTGGCAGAATTTATATTGCCAATATCAGCAACAATCTTTTCTTGGTCTTTTTTCAAGTAAGACCTGTGAGCTCTATGATTTGAATTTTTATCTTGCTGTCTTATAATGTTAACTTGATTCGTTGAGCCAACACTTATCATCTCATCTTTATGGAAATTTCTACTATCTTCTTGATGGTCTGGATTATCTGAAGCCTGATAAACTAAAAAATTCCACATTGCATAAGGATTTGTTGGAGAACCTGTATGTGCCTCAATATCCATCCAACCAGCAGACGACAAAGTTAATGGATTTTCGGTAATTCTGGTTGATGGTTTCATCCCTTGGGTACAAAGAGTTTGACCAGAATTCCAAACTGCCATAAATTTATCTTTGTGAAGAGATGCTGCTCTAACTAATCGATTTAAAGAACTAGAAACACAAGTAGAATAGGTGGATTCTATGGAGGGGCCCCAGCCTCCATTCTTTTCTGCGAATAAAATTGTTGTTGGCCCATTGTTAGGATTACCTCTAGAATAAACCATTATGCCTCTATCTTCTACTGCAAAAGTATCAAGAGACATTGAAAAAGAAATAGAGGGGTCAAAACCATTAGTCAAAGCACTAGTATTAACCCATATAAGACTATTTATAGGTTTGTCTGAATACCACACGCTTGTAGCAGTAGGGTTTGGAAATACACAAGGATCATGAGGTTCTGTTTTAGCCCACACTGCAGTAACACGTCCGTTTTTATCTGATGAAATGCCTATTCTGCCTCTTTCAACAATATTTCCTCCTGCAACGGTTCTATTATATTGTGAAGGATTGGTTGGATTTACCTGCCCATCTATTTCGGCAACCGCCCCAAAGCTAGACCCACCCCAGCGACTATAAAATATTTTTTCATGACTTACAGTTACAGAATTCAACCCGCAATTCACGTCTTGTTGATGCGTTTTTTCTGCCCAAATCAAATAACCATCATGCCTGGTTATTGTTCCATCAACTATTTTAGAAGTAAATGTGAAATCGGGAGCAATCTTTGAATTTATATTTGCATTAGACCTTAAAATTGATTCAACACTCCAAACACCATCCTTTCTGGTTTTGAACATAAGTTTAGGATTTTGTCCTGGTTCTATTATAAACCAAGTTAATATAATATTATCGCTTACATCAACTGAAACTGTCGGAAAGTCGAACTTTAACTCATTAGGATCAGCTACACTTCCGTGATACAAAACATTGGGAGCTGTCCAAACATTTCCGTTCCATTCTGAAAAATAAACCCAAGACTCATAAGGCTGTCCAAAAGTTCCTAATTTTTCCCCAACCCAAGCAACAACAGGATAACCATCAGATCTTTTAAAAGATATAGAAGGCACTCTAAATCTTTGTCCTGCAATTTGCGGCGTTGCAAGAACATCATATTCTTTTGAAGAGTTTGTTGGTACCCACCATCTATACTGAACAGGCCAATCTACAGGAATGGGAATTTTAGGCTGATGTCCATAAAAAGAATACATTATTTTATTAGGACTTAATTCGCTTTCATCAAAAACAATCGCAGAATCAATGCTGCAATTAGCTAAACTGCATGAAATAGCTAAAGCAGAATTTTCAGATTTAAGAGGACTTGAATTAATATTCGTTGTCACTTCTGAAACTGGTTGTGACGTAACAATAGGCTGTGTTGAAGCAACATCAGAAGTTGTAAATTGTGTATTAATAGAGTCTTCATCAGAAGGAGTTACAGAAACAGGACTATTTTTTAAAACAGCAGCAAAAACAAATGAAGCTAAACCAAGAATTATTATTAAAGACACAGCTAAAGTTAAATTTAAAGAAAGTCCCTTTTTCTTCAACCCCATTAGAATCAACAATAGTTATTGTTTATATAGTTTTCTGCATTTTAGAATACAATTCCAATAAAAATTATCCTGCAAAACACAAATTCATTTAAACCTAGAAACCCATAAAAAATAATGAGTTTGGAGGAGGTTGTTGAGATTTCTGACCCTTGCTGGGACACTATAAAAAGCAATTTGATTGAAAAGAGAAAAAACGAAGCGATGGGTGATTTGAAAGGAAGAAAAGTTGGAAGCAGATATTTAGTTGTGAGCGCGCAGCCATGGGCGACGGGGCAGACGGCAAAAACTTGGACTTCATATGGGAATGAGACCGCGAGAAGAAGAATTATAGACATGAACAAGGCTGAAAGAGAGCATTCTGTTATAGAAATAATTGGCAATTACCACACGCATGTTTATGAAAATACTTGCGGGCAAAAAGAAAAAGACGAGAGATGTTATATTGGAGTTGGTGAGAATGAGGATACCGGGTTGTTGAGAACAGTAATGAACGATTATGGATTGGAAGAATCTGTTCAGATAGTTGCAACAGTAAAGATAAAAGAAGATTCTAAAAGAAAACCTGGGGAAAGAAATTCATCTTACAGAAAAAAATGGAGAATTACGTTCGGTGATGGGAAAACGGCGTATGATGTTATCTTGGCTGCTTACATTCTAACACAAAAAAGCTGGAAAGAGATTAAGATAAAAAGAGAAGGAGAATAATTTTTTCTAGAAGCCTAAAACGCCCTAAAGATTAAATTAACCTGAATGCGCTTTGTTCAAATTATTCATATTAACCATGCTTTAAATTCATTGCAGATTAATTGTTTAGAAAACAATGATAACTTAAACTATAAGGATTTAGCTTGATTAACATTAACTTATCAATCAGAAAAATGTAAATATTAAACCCGCGCATCAACAATTAAATTTAAAAACCAATTTTCCTCTTAATTAATATGTTCAAAATTAATATTTCAGACAAACGCGGAAAGTCCTGGAAAATGGAGCTGGAATCTGAAGCTTTTATAGGGAAAGAGCTCGGAAGCAAAATAGACGGAAAGGAATTTTCTCCGTCGCTAAATGGATATGAATTTGAAATTACAGGGGCCAGCGATAAGGCTGGATTAACTTCAATGAAAAATGTTGAGGGGATTGGAATAAAGAGAATCCTGCTCACATATGGAAAAGGAATGAAGAAAAAACCCAGACGTGAGGGCAAGAGAAAAAGAACAAAAAACAGGCCTCCCGGACTTAGATTAAGAAAGTCTGTGCGGGGGAAAGTTCTTTCCGCAGATACAACGCAGATTAACATGAAAATTGTAAAAGCTGGAGAAAAGGCTTTGGAAGAAATATTCCCCGAACAGAACAAGCCAAAGGAAGCTCCTGCCGCGTCAGTACAATAATCCTTATATAGTTTTAAAATCAGCTAAATTAACGAGAATGACAGGTAAATTAATCACAAAATGCATTGGAGCAATGACAGGACTTACGTTTGCAAGTTTACTGCTTAGCGATTGTACTCAACAAAAAAGAAAGGGGTTTGAATATTCAACACGATATGGTGGATTCTATGTTGAAATTGTTTACAAGCCTAACATAGGAAGAACAATAACCATTGATGACAATAACAATAAGGAAGATGGATACTTTTCTTCAACCACCATTATTCTTGAGAAAGATACATTTACACTTAAAACCATGAACGGTCTTCCTGAAGATCACCCAATTCATGAATATGCAATAAATCAAACTTTATTAGAAAAAGTGTGGGATGCAGCAAACGCAGAGAGAATAAGAAAAGAGACTATCTAAAGAAAAACTCAGAACAACAATAATGTTTATAAACACTGATTTCAAGCTTTGCTTATGAAACCGCAGACGATAAGAAAAATTCTCATGACGGGGGTCGTAGTAGGATGCCTTAGTGCTGTAAGCGCTTCTATGATTCATCGGATGCCAAAAATGCCTAAGGAAGTTGCGAGATTGCATGAGATAGACAAATCGTTAGATGAACCTAGATTTTCTTTAGAAGATATAAATAATAAAGGTTACTTTTTGAGTGCTCAAGCCCAATATGATTCCCTGCAGACCGAAAAACAACACTTAATAGATAATGGAATTTTAAATCAAACTCATGCATACGAAGAGATATCAAGAAATATTGAAAAAAAACTTAACACGCGGGGATTAGCAGGACTCGCAATAACGATTCCATCTGTATTTGGAATTATCTTTTACAAACCAAGAAGAAGAGAAGAAGAACCGGAAGAAATTGCAACGCGGTAATTATCAAAAACCTTATTTGTTTAGTTAAAAAATGACTTCATACAACTCAAAAACGCAAGAGACTTTATGCAAATATTATATTAGAAGGGAAGTTCTAAAACTAGTTCCTTTAAAGGGCTTGTTAAAGGCAATTATTTTAGATGTTAGGGAAAAAGATAGGCAACCACAATAATGCTTAAAAACCTATTTCCTTATAAAAAACAATGGGACTAAAGAAAAAAATAATCATTGGAAGCCTGCTTGGATTAACTGCATTGGGAACAATTGGAGGCAGTCAAGGCGGACTCCCCCCCCCATATACTAAGACTGCTGAAGATTCTTACGAAATTAAATTAGGGTTTGTTACTTTTTTAAAGCCAGGAACAAAACATTACGGATTAAGCCTTGGATTAATTAACTTTAATGAGGGCGGAACTGTTAATGGATTAAATATCGGGTGTTTTAATGTCCAATCTTTTAAAGCTTATTCTGATGAGGAAAATAATGGGGATAGTGTTGGCAAGGTAAATGGTCTTGAAATAAGTCTTGCAAATCTTCCAGATGGAAGTGCAGGTAAACTCTATGCTCAAACCAAAGTTAATGGTTTGCAAATTGGATTGTTTGGAAATGGCGCACAGGGAAATGTGTTTCAAATCGGAGTTTATAATTACAATTGTTCAGAGGATGGAAATAGAGAAAGACGAATTTTTGGTGTTAACTGGAGATTTGATTAACTTTTTTACCTTAAAGATTGCTGAAAATAAACAACAATAATTTTCTGAAGGCAAAAAAAATAATTATTGATAACCCAAATGCGTATTGATTAGCTTGTTTTATTTAATCCCGCATAAAAAAATAATTCTTCTATTAATTTGTTTTTAATCGCGGAGAACCTTGGCGAAGCGAGTGTTTTGACTTTGCTAAATCAATATCAATAATGAAGTCAAGATACTGGTTGGTTCGCAGCAAATACATTAGTGAGCGACAGCGAACCAAATTTTTAATTTAAAGGCTTTAATTTAAATTAGAATAAAATCACAATAATGCTTAAAAAATATATAATTCTGCAAAAGAGATGCCTATAACTCTTTGCGATATGATTCACCAAGACTCTATACAATTTATTGAGAGAATTGATTCTTCAAAAATAAAAACTCTTGCAGAAGCGTTTCCTAAATTTGTGCTAAATGGAGAGCCAATGCACAATGACAGCGTGACGTTTATAGGATATAAAAGCAGAGATAGCTTAATAGAATTAGGAGCGAGCATTTGGGCTTCTGGACAAAGAACAATAGGCTTGCATATAAGAAAATGGGAAAACCATCTCGGATGGGTAATTGCTTATATGGAAAAGCAAGATTCTGCCGGCCAAAAATACTTTGCTGATCGGGGATTTGTGGTCGATTATATTGAAGTGACATATGCAGAAGATATTGAGCCGCTAAAAGTCGAGGGGGAAACAATTTTATTTAATACAGAAGCTCAAGATGAAGTTTTAGTTAAAAGCAAAATAACTTCTGCGGGAGCGGGGGACAGGGCAATATTTAAAATTAATTCAGATTTAAGGGAAATTTTATCGAGATTTGGGCAGGTTGTATTTGACAGAACAAGGGAGATTATAAAAACACACAAAAATGGGGAATGGCTGAAACGTTAAAATGCCAATAACTTTAGTCACAGCATTAAACCAGGACTCAATTGCTTTTGTTGAAGTCATGAACGATTTTCATTTGGACGCATGGGCAAGAGCTTTTCCTGGTTTTTGTGTGGAGGATATTTCAACTATCGGAGATGGAAGGATAAAATACAGAAGCCGATTCTATGCGGTGGCTGAAGTAGAAGTATGCCGCTCGCAAGATAAAGCAGAAATAACCCTGTCTGTAAATTCAAATCCAGGAAAGGCAATTAAATTATTTTATCTTGGACAGCCAGACAGCTCGCAATACAAACCAAATTCTTTTATTGCAACCACTCATAGTTTAGAAAGAACTGGCGAGAATTCATTTGACCTCCATATCAATAGGGCATTCGAGGGTTATTTGAATACAATGAAAGTCTATCCTTTAAAGGCACTATCTGGAGAAGTTTCTGACACAACATTGACGCTAAAAGTGGGAGATGACAAAAGCAAAGAATTTAATTTGGATGGAAGGATAAATTCACAAATAGAGGCGTTTGCTGAAGAAGTGATAAGAAGAGCGATACCGACGCTGCAAAACCATGAAAACTTTCGCGTCCCCCGCAACTAAAATTAATCTGCATAATATAGCTTAAATATAACATAAGAGATGATACTTCTTATAAGTGATAACATAATAGAAACATTTATAAATGCGGAATTTCTGAAAAAGGTACAATGACAGAACAATCAAGAACAGATTTGATAAGGCAGGGAATAGAGGAAAATCTAAAAAAGTATGAACTGGCTGGGAGAGTGACTTTTGATGATTCAGCAATATCGAAAATAGAAGATTTATTTTCGTCTAACGATGTTAGGGGAGCAGTTGAATATACTGGACTTTTAGTTTTAGATGCTTTAGAACAATCAAGAACTTCAGTAAGTGAAGGAAATCTCACAGCAGAACTATTGGGAGAGTATTTGGCATTGATAAAAGGTGAAAAAAACCCTTGGCAACAGGTTGGATATTCTCAAAAAAACAGGCTAGTTCCTTTGGGAATTCGCACAAGAAGAATTTTGGAATTAATGGATGCAAAAAGAATGGCCACAATAAATAATGAAATAGCTAACGGAGCTTTACCTCCGCATGCAAGCTTGAAAGGAATAAAATATCAACATGAAGGTGATGATGAAGAAGAAGTTAAAATACCATTTTTAGGGAAGTTTAGAATTAGTGAATATGAAGTAAAAGCTGTTGCTACAAGCTTAGCAATATTTCTTTCAGGAGACAATGCAGTAGAAGATGCAAGCTATGGGGAAAGTATTCAATACTTTGTAAGGCCAAGAAGAACAGGAAACATAGCCGATGATGCAAAAGGGCCTAATTATAGAATTTTAAATCTAAGAGGATTAAATGAAGTTGCAATAATAAGAGAGCCTTCATGCAGAATTCCGTCAGGAAGACTTGAAGATTATGTTAAAGGATTAACAAGTGATTTATTAAATCCTATAAAATAATAAAATGACAAACACAAAACAAACACATAATAGAATACAAGTATACGGACCAACAGACACAACTAATTTTTGTTTAAGAAAATTGGGGTTGGATGAGATTAGGATAGATTATTCTATAGGCGTATGGACAATTCGTGAATCGGGAAAAACATCTCAACAAATTTATGAAGACGATGAGAGGTTGCTCAAGGAGGTAATAGACGTAAATGGTACAAGTGTGCAGATTACAGAAGATTATAGGAGAATAGAAAGAGGAGATCCAAGAGCAAGACAATTAAGAAGCAGATGTGAAGACATTGTCAAACAAGCGATTGGAAAGGGGGCCAATGCATTTAATTTATTCGGTGAGTTAACTGAAAATGGAACGAATATAGCTTTAAGTCAGCTAGAATAATTAAAAAATGACAAACCCTAGTATAGAATCGCAGTTATATTTTATGGCTATAGACAGGACAAATGACAGATTGACAAAAGTATTTGGTTGTGAAGCTCTGCCTCAGAATGCTGTATTAATTGACGGAGAAAAAATAAAAAGAGGTCAATTCACCCCAAAAAGTTCATTTGGAGAAATATACACATCTGGCGGCTTGGATTATGTAAAGATAGACAGAAGTGAGGCGGAAGACATGTCATTAATTTTAATGTCGATGGATAACTCAGGAGAGTTGAGCAAAAGATGACAACCCAAGAGAATGAATACGATAAATGTGTAGATATGCTGCACTATATTTTTGGATTAGACGTAGTAGAAGATCATGAATGTAGCCTGCCTCACAATATGTGCAATTGGAGTAATTGGAGCAAAAAAAATAAAAGAACAGTAGAGGATTGTGTTAAATGGGGCTTAATTGAACTTGATTGGCCTCCCCTTAGTGAAAAAGGCTTTGAGTTAGTTTATTTAGCCTATACGAACTTTTTGGGTTTAAAAATTGACAAAGAACAACTAAGAAAAAAATGTTTCGAAGAGTATGTCCCAGTTCCTAGACTCACATTAACTGACGAGGGAGAAAGAATATTATCCGCAAGATATAAACTTTCAAGACAAATGGAGCAGGATGGGAGTTAAAATGACCCAATTATACACCGGCACAGAATTTCAATCATGCAAATATTGCGGAGGACTGCCAGTTTCTGAGGTTGATATGAGTTATCATCTTTGCGGGCCAATGATAAATTCATTATTTAAAGGAAACGCGCTTGAAGGAAAAATCATGAAAGTAAATAAAAAGAAGCAAACGATGGAGAGAAATGGCAAATAATAATGCTAATTCTAGTCGGTCACTTGAATCAAGCATTATGGGAGCAGCTATTGTTGTGCTTGGGCTATCTGGGATATGGGTTTTAGGAAACATCTTTAATGTTATAGCCAAAGAATGTTCTTATCAAAAAAGGTTAAAGTCGGGAGAGGCTGTAAGTTTTAGATTATTGCAAGAAGAAAGCAGACCAACAGAACAAAAAGCCGGCAATTATGACGAAAAAAGATATTTGGAATATAAACCTGAAGAGGTGAGCAAAAAATGACGCAGGAAAGATTCAATCAACAAACACTGGAGAAAATTTTAGATGTTTTTGCAGAGAAAACTTTTCAAGAAATTACTTATTCCCCTTTGGATAGAAAACGGGTATCATATGCTGCAAGTGAAACACTTAAACGCTGGAACTACTGGAGTCATAGAAGCGGAGCATATGCAATAAACCTTTATCTGGACGGGGAAAGTGAAATAGGAAATAGAAGAGGTACGGAAAGAGCACCTAAAGAAGTAAGAGATTTTATGAGAGATAATGGCTATGATTATATTGTATTTATAGCGTCTAGAACCGAGACAAATCTGTCATTCAAAGAAACATTAGAAAGAAGAAAAGGAAACATTAAAAAAATTTTAGATGGATTTAAAGAAGCTGGAATCAACTATTTTCCCGGTACAAGAACAGCCCTTGGCGGGAAGATGGAATTAATATAAAATATAAATTAATAATGAAAAAGAACAAACAGCTTCTTCGAAATCGAATAAGTTTAAATACCGTTTGTGTTGTCTTATCTTATAATGAATAAAGAAATTCCTGAAATAAATGTCGGAGTGGTTGGGCACATTGACCATGGAAAAACAACCCTGTTGTCAAAACTTACTGGAAAGTTTACAGATACGCATTCTGAAGAATTGAAAAGAGGCATAACAATAAAATTAGGATATGCTGAAGCCACAATTTACAAATGCGGAGAAGAATATAGCACGAAGAAGTCTCCAGCTTGCGACGCGCAGAGATATGTGAGCTTTATCGACGCGCCAGGGCACGAGATGCTGATGGCAACAATGCTTTCTGGAGCTGCAATTATAGATGCTGCAATGCTTGTCATTGCTGCAAATGAAGGAATAAAACCCCAGACACGAGAGCACTTTATAGCCCTGCAGGCAAAAAATATAAAGAATATTATTATAGTCCAGAATAAAATAGATTTAGTGGATAAAGAAGTCGCATTAAAAAGCTACAACGAAATAAAGCAATTTGTCAAGGGCACGATTGCGGAAAAATCCCCGATAATACCCGTATCTGCGCAGCAAAGCATCAATATTGACAAAATTCTCGAGGCGCTTTTGAATTTGGAAATTCCTAAAAAAGACTCGAAATCGCCACCGACATTTTTAATTGCAAGAAGCTTCGACATAAACAGGCCCGGAACGAAAATTTCTGAATTAAAGGGAGGTGTCCTCGGCGGGATTTTAGAGAAAGGAAAATTAAAAGTCGGGGATGAATTGGAAATAAAGCCGGGTTTAAGCGCAAGAAAAGCGAATCAAAATATTTACGAGACCATAACAACAAAAATAATTTCGCTGCATAAAGGCTCTCAAAACGTTGACAACGTTGCGCCTGGCGCAAGCATTTCAATTGAAACAGAACTTGACCCTTTCCTGACTAAGGCAGATTCATTGACAGGATGCCTTGCTTCTGTAAAAGGAAATCTTCCAGACATAACGCACAAAATAAAAATAAAATTCAAATTATTTCCGGAAGTTTTTGGGGCAGAGGACCATAAAAAAGTGGACCCATTAAAAACAAAAGAGCTCCTTATGCTAAGCGTCAATACAACAATAACAGTAGGCACAGTAGAAGCAATAAAAAAAGAAGAAGTCGAACTTATTTTAAACATCCCCGTCGTTGCGATAAAGGCGAAAAACGTCGGAATTGCGAGAAACATCGCCGGCCACTGGAGATTGATTGGCTGGGGTGAGATAATCTAATTGAGACAAAATTATTAATTAATAACTGCTATTAGGTTATCGAATAGAAATTGTTTGATAAAGAGAAAAATAATTATTAAAAATTACTATTGTCAAGCAATTGAGCAGAGATAGTTTGACAGTGACTAAATTTTTTAATTAATAACAGCTTTCAAACTATCGAATATAAATCATGGAATAGGGATAATATTAATGATAACTTGAACTTGCTTTGATTATATCAGCCTTACCAAAAATATCTTTTGCATTAAATCTTTTTTGATTAACTTTAATTCGCGGTCGTTAGCTTATTATATTAATCGCGTTTAAAATGATATTAACTATTCATAGAAAATCATTTTTAGATTAATTGGATTTTGCTTTAACTGAAATGGTTTAATAGTCATAATAAACAAACCTTAAAAGCGCTATTTTTATAATATTCTCATAATAACCTTGTAAAATGGAACTTACACACATTGCAATAATCCCTGATGGAAATCGCCGATGGGCTAAGAAGAATAAAACGTCAATAAAAATAGCTTATAATAATGCCATAGACTACAAAAGAACAAAAAAAATAATCGAGAGCGCGAGAAAAGAAGGGGCTGGATTTTTTTCCATTTGGGGTTTCTCAACAGAAAACTGGAAAAGAAGCGCTGTAGAGAGAGAAGCTATATTCAAAACAATTTTTAAGGCAATAGAGTCATTTGAAGCACATATTGAAAAAGATAAATACAAGTTTATATGCATCGGCAGAAGAGACAGAATCCCGAAGTATTTGGCTTTGAAAATAAAATCCTTAGAAGAAAAAACAAAAGAATTTGACAGGATTACAATAATTCTTGCAATAGATTATGGCGGAAGAGATGAGATAATAAGGGCGATAAAAAAATCCAAGGGTGTTGAAGTTAATGAAGAAAACTTCCGCCATTTTCTCGATACTAAAGATATTCCAGACCCGGATATTATTATAAGAACTGGCGGCGAAAAAAGACTCTCCGGATACATGCCTTTCCAGTCCGCTTATTCTGAAATTTACTTCATAAACAAGCTGTTCCCTGATTTTTCAAGCAAAGACCTAAAAAAAATAATCAAAGACTTTCAAGAAAGAAAAAGACGTTTTGGGGAATAAATTTAAATACTATAAATAACAAGAATTAACGTAAAATGGGTAGGGATTTAATTTTTATTCTGAGTATATTATTAATTGGCATTGCTTCTATGGCGTTTGCATCATCAGAAGAAAATCAAACAGGAAATTTTACCAACTTTTCATGCACTGATTCTGATGGTGGGAAAAACTATTTTGTTAAAGGACTAACTAAGCAAATTGGGGGTGGATGTTATAATGTTACGGACGGCAATGATACAAACGTTGTGTGTGTTGACCCTGCACCACCAGTAGAAGACAAATGTATAACTTCTACTTTAGCAAACTCTGTTTTAAAAGAATATTTATGTAATGGAACTTCCTACACATTTGAAGAATACACTTGCCCAAATGGCTGTTTGAATGGTGCTTGCCTTAATCAAACAATCAGAGGCAATGACACATGCACTGAAGACGATGACTGTAATTCTGGTTATGAATGTGAAAATGGTTTATGTGTCTTGGAAGATGAAGATGACGATGACAACGAAACAGAAGATGGATGCGAATGGCAGTGCTCAAAATGGTCTGCATGTTTAAATGGAACTCAAACAAGAACATGCGCAAACGTAAATAACTGCGCGGGTGAAACTCCGAAGCAGTCAAAATCCTGCAAAGAAGGAAAAGAGAACAAAGTTTGCTGCAAATCAACAGAAACAGAAGACAACAAAACTAAGATAGAGTATGAATGGGAAGATCGAACATCGTGCTTGGAAGAAGATGAAGACGAAGTTAAAGAAATAGTCAACAACTCATTTTGCAAAGAGAAAAATAAAGAAAAGCAAAGAATCAAATTTGAAGACAGAACGGGCGTTGAATGTCCTGACGAATGCAGATGCCAGGGAGTTACAATGAAATGTGAAGTTGAAGGTGGAAGAGAAATGACTGTGTTTGCTTCTTCTGGAAATATTATTATACAAATTAAAGGAATAAACATGACTACAAATGTAACTTTATACAAAGTAAATAATACAATTGTTGGGAATTTCAGCGATGGAGAAAGGCCAATAATTCTTCCAGACGAGGTTGAGATAAAAATCAAGGAAAGGATAAAGGCAAAAAAAGGAGAGCTTAGAATAGAGCTTGGCGAAGATGGAATCTACCAAGTTGAGCTGAAGAAGAAAGTAAGATTATTCTTTATAATCCCAACAGGCGAAAAGGTGAGGGTTAAAATAAATGCAGAGCATGGATATATCATAAAGATTAAAAATCCTTGGTGGGGATTTTTGGCAAGGGATAGCAGAGAATAAAACGTCAATGTCGTCCAAACGTGGCCAACATAGAGCGGTCCTCATTCTATTTCCGCAATGTCGTCCAAACGTGGCCAACATAAAGACAGAGAGGAATATAAATATTGCCCAACTAAGAAGTTTTAACATATTCTTTCATTTTAATGTACAAAACAACTTCCTTGCGGATAACTAATTATTAATAGATAAATCCCTAGGTTAAGTTAATGATAAAGTATATATTAAAGTATGATAAGCTAATTTAAAATGCAATTAATTTCTAGATTTAGCCCATTATTCATTATACTAAAACATCAAAAACATTTAAAAAACCTAAATTCTTATCAAAGAGATGGTGGGTAAGAGGTTAGCTGCACTTTCTTTAGTCTTAGCATTAATGATAGTTTTAACTTTGTTGATTTCTGCAGCAGGAGATTCAACAAGAAGGGATACATCTAGCCCAAACGATACTGACCCTGCACGAACAATAGGCAGAACAGGAAATAATTCTAATAATGAAACCTGCGGCAATAATATCTGCGAATCTGGAGAAGCTAATCTTCCTGGAGGATGTGGTCCTAATGCAGACCCTTCTTGCCTCGGTCCGCCAAGTTACGCTGGAACATGCCCTCAAGATTGCGAAAATAACACCAACAATTCAATATGGGAAAAATGCGGCACATTTGACAACAGAACAGAAAGAATAAAATGCAGGTTGATGAACGCAGAAAGATTCGCAAATTTCTCTGAATCAGACGAATCCTGCCAAGGTCTTAGGAATAGGAGTTTATGTGTTGCATTATATGTTAGGTCGCAAAACTGCTATAAGATGGACGGCGAGAGGAAAGACAGGTGTTTCATGATGGTTGCAAACTTCACTCAATCCCAATTAGCCAAAGAAGTTAACATGTCAGAAAATAAAACTCATTCTAGAGAAAAAGTAAGGCACTACATGGTTCTTGTATTGTATAATCTGCAGGAAAGAGTTGAAAAAGCTGTCGAAAAAGAAAGGCTGACAGTGGACGAAGGAGCAATTTTGGTAAATAAAATAGTTGAAATAAAAAGAGCAATTCTTGATGGCGCGGCAAAGACTGAAATAAGAACGATGCTCCAGGAATTAAGAGAAATATGGAGGACATATAAAGCAGATGAATAAGAGATTGATTTGGACAATTATATTAATAGTGGCAATCTTGGCAGTGATACTGATAACAAGCTTGGGAGATAAAGAGGAAGAAGAACAAGCCACAGGAACACTTCCCGAAGTTAACCAAGAACAGTATAATACTTTCGGGAATTCCGATGATGATTTTTCTGCCTTAGATGAAGCATTGAATAATTTAGAGTAATTTTTAGATTGAATTGCGCCTCTTCAAATGCTATAATCTGCCATAAAACAAAATTGACTGCTTGAAGTATATTCTCGCTTTACGAATTTTATATTTTGATAAGATATTAACTTTAACTCGCTTCGATTTTGTTCAGCTTAACCTTGCCCTAAAAATTATCCGTGGTTAATTAGACATTCATTGCTCGACTTATTTCTTTAATCCCCACAAAAACATTTCCCATTAATCTGATTTATCAGACTCTCTCAAAGAATTTCAGTATAAAAGCCAAGCAATTATAATCACCGAGAAAGATTATTCATTAACTGCAAACATATGCTCTTAACTTTTTATTATAAACGCATGAAGGCTGTATTGGAGGCGCTGAAAAAGTTATGCTGTTTGCGCGGATGTTATTTAAATCATTGGTTTCAATCTTTGTATTAAACTCGTCAACTTTCACACTAATTTGATGCGTTCCAGTGCCCGCAGTGAAATTTATACCAACAACCCCGTTGCTTCCAGCATTAACGTTAATGTATCTCTCGCCTATGAATGTAGTTGTATCTTTGTAAAACCTGACAGAAACATTATTTGCGTTTGTCTGGCCTGCATTAGAAATTGTCGCTGTTGCCTGCACGAGTTCTCCTGCTACAGGATTTGTTTTAGAGAAAACAAGCGAAGTCGGAGTTAAATCAGCATACCAGGCAATAACTCCATTAACATCTGTCCAGTTTCTTACACCCCAGCCAGGTCCACTAGGTCCGTCATATCTCCATATTGCTTTGGTTTGATTAAAAGTCAGTCCTGAAGCTCTGCCGAATAAATCTATATTAAACATATCTGCATCGTAGACATTTCCCGCCGCAAGAGACCATGCCTTATCAACTGTTTCTCTATTATTATTTATAAGAGTGTAAAGATTGCTCCAGCTCAAAGAATGATTATCTCTCATCATTGAAAACATCCAAGCCGTTATTGCATAACCCAAGCTTGATTGAATTGGATTATTTTGAGGGGTTGTATCGTGATAGTTGTTAGAAACATAATTTGCCCAATTATAGAAACTATTTCCTATATAAAGATAAGTGTCTGCAGTTTCTTGATTTATGTCTAAAAAACCATTTCCATTGTAATTTGATAAAATGTTGTATTCGTAATATCGACTAAAACCTTCTGTAAACCACAGTCTTGTTAAGATTGATGTTGGGTTTATTGAGTGAAGGCTTTCGTGAATTGCCATTTTCATATACAACCAGTTATCCCCAAGCTCTCCAGGATTACCGAGATAGGGGATTCCGTTTTCATAATAAGGTAAAGTACAACCAGAGTCATACAAAGTATTTGAAAAATTAAGATATATCTCACCAGCATATGCCTTTCCCTGCGCGCATACTGGTGTTGACGTCACATTTATCCTTAACTTTGTTCCATAATATTCTTCAGAGCTCCACCCCGTTGTTGCTTCAAGCAAGCCAAACCTTTCATCGAATTCATTGAAAAAGTTGTCTATTGCTGGCGTGTTTGCCGCATAATATGCCGAATCTATATATAAGTCGTATCTCGGATGAGAGAAATAATTCCAGGATTGTGTTTCTGCGGGAATATTTATGCCTGAAATTGATTTTACCCCATAATTTTCAATTAAATTATTTCCTTCAAAACTGCTAATTTCTGTTCCTTCTCTGTATATTTGGTTTTCATTTGTTCCTTTGTTTTTATAGACATAATAATTTCCATCGTGCTCTTTTCTTATCCAGTCTATTTTTCCGTCTTTGTCATAATCATAATAAGCATAGGGAACTGGCATTACATCCTCATCGACAATTACTGGAAGCTCTGGGTAAAGAGGAGTATATTCGGGAATTGGTTTTTCAACATTCACACTCACATCAAAAGTATTTCCTGAAGGTGAAATGGCTCCAAAAACTGGAGAAACACTTGCAAGTACAAAAAATGCTAAAGATATTATCAATGACAGTGTTTTTTTAATTGCCATTATGTTAAATTCGACAACAAATAGGTATAAAAA
>JACOYJ010000012.1 GCA_016181885.1 Candidatus Pacearchaeota archaeon
AAGAGCTGTCCCGACAATTGCTCCGATGCAGTTTTTTATTAATTTTGAGGATGGCATTTTAAAAATTACTCTCTAGACACATATTCCCCGTTTAATTTATAAAAGATTTCCCCAATAAATGTTTCCCCATCTTCATATAATGGAGATTGATAAGCTTGATTTAAAATTGATGCTAATTCATCAGCAGTTTTATGATTAGTTGCATTTGGATAAGTTGCTTCCATAACATAATTTATTCCAGCCTCCTTAGATTCTTCTGCAATTTGAAGCAATTGAGAATCTCCTTTCAAGGAGCTTATATCATCTATTAAAGAAAGCTCTAACTCACCGGGAGTCTTAACGCATTTCCTGGTAAAGGGAAGTTCTTCTTCTATTTTCTCCTTTGATGAACCGCAATTAAAAAATGCGTATGCTTTGCCTGTTTTGGTTGTCATTTTATTTCTTCCTTCCAAATAATTCCGCGTCTATTGGATCATAAAACCATTTTTGTCCATCACCCGAAAAAAGAAATACGCTTATAACTGCTCCAACATTTAAGGCGCAATAATCAGCAAATTCCACTCTTTTTTCTCCAGTTTGTTGTGCAGTTTCAAAATCAAGGTCAATATTTTGTAATGCTAAAAAATATCTTGGCCTTCTAAGGATTAATGACTTATCTTCTCTTTTTCCAATGACTTTCATGTCAATAACTTTTTGTTCAACGGTCATTTTAACTCCCCCCACTAATTTTTTCTAAAAGAGTTCTTGCTTCTGCAACAGCTCTTGATTTATTTTCGGCGGATATTCGCGATGCTTCTAAGTAAGCACGTATTATTGGAAGATAATCTACTCGTTTACTATTTGGAAAGCATTCTGCAGTTCCAATGTGATGGTTATTCATGTGAACAGAAATTGAGTAAGATAAATAACTCGGAGGATTATAAGGACGCTCATGGGTCTTTGTCTTTATTATCAATCTCCCTCCAATATCTCCTTGGAAAGTTCTAGCATCAACCTCATGCCAATTTGACACTCTCAATGCTAAATCGCATAATTCTTTTGGGGTTAAATCTTCGTTTGTCATTTTAAAAATCCATGAAGGCTTCGCCCTGCCAATAATGTTTATTTCCCTGAGAATCTTCAAACCATAAAGAATAGCTATCCGAATTAGAATAAATTATTTTAATATTATCAAAATTTTTTATCATCTTTCCACCGGAATATAATTCCATGTGTTTTATTCTTTCATTGCTCAGACTTTCGTAATTTGCTTCATCTACTGTAGATTCCCAATATCCACAACCGCTTATAGTAGTAGCAACTGCTCCAACCAAAGCCAAATTTATTAATTTTGATTTAATGTTTATTGTCATTTTATCTCCTTGAGTTAACTCGATTTAAAACTCTTCTTGCTTCGGCAACAGCATGTTCTTGGTTAACGCTAGCTAGTTCGAGGGCGTTTTCGTAAGCTTCTTGGATATTTCGTGCGGAGCATCTTTCATAACGATCTAGAGAATCCACACTAAACTTATAAGAAGCTAAAATATTATCGCCTCTCATGGATTTGGCATAATAAAATATAGCATTACAGCTAGCAGTATTCTGATAACGGTAAAGTCCCGTGTCACTTCCTAGAGTTATAGTTATGCCTTCAACAGTTCCTTTCAATGAATTGTCTCCATTAACCGCCCAATTCCTTACCCCATGACCAGCTAATTGAAGAACTTCACTTAAAGTCAAACATTTTTTATCCATCATTTTCTCCCATTATATTTATCCAAATCAATTCCAAGGACTCCAGCCATTCTGTAAGCTTGGGCTCGATTATCTATAACCGCTTGCCTCACTTCTTCCGACATTTTTCTTCCGCCTCTCGTGAAATATGCCGCGACTTGCGCCTGCCAATCAATTCTTGCTTGCAAGTGTTCTGCAATGTCGTTTCTTGTTATTGTTGTCATTTCGCTCCTTCTTGTTTTTTAGTAAAAGATAATGTGTATTTAGGAGGAAGATTTTGGTGATGAGTTTCTCTACTTTTTCTTAAATTAACTATCCAACCAGCGTCTTCGTATTTTTTTATAATGTGTTCACGTAATCCACTATTTTCAAATGGAATATAAGAAGGAATTTCTATCACAATAGGCATTTTTCTATGATTAGAGTATTCTGTAACTAAAAGATCATCAATTGCGTCAGTTTTTTCAAAAACAATCATTTCAAGTTCGCTTGGAGTTAATGTCATTTTATTTCTTGGCTCCTTTCTTTCCAAATAATTTTCCTAATCCTCTAACATTAACTATTGGACAAGTTTGATCTCCTGCGACATTGTAAAGACCAAACAAGTTTGATCTCCTGCGACATTGTAAAGACCAACTTGTAAAACAAATGCACCATCTTCAACTTCTTCAACTTTGTTTCCAAGAAGACTCACTTGAACAATTCCTTTGCTTGTTCTTCCCGCATAATTAGCAACTCCTGCAACTTCAACACCCGAAGAATGATTATAAGTATAATTACTTATTCCGCTAATTCTCAAACCTTTATGCCTGTCCGTTAAGCTAACTCCTCCAGTTATATCGACTCCAGAAAGGTCACTCACTACTGAAACCACTCCGGTGATGCCTATGCCTTTAGCTTCAGAAACTCCTTTTATTAAAAGATTCACATCTAAACCCCTAACTCTTTCTCCTTCTTTAGGTGCTCTTATTACGAAAGGTATTTTCACCATCTCAATTCTTCCCTCCCAAAGCCTTCTCAAATAAAGTTGCGAAGGCCTGGCTGAAAAAGTCAGAGTTAAGCCATATTGCCAGCTCTTCCTTGTCATCAGATCTGGACAAGTAGAATAAAATTTCAGCCCTGTCAACTATGAAGAACTTTGCGTCAATGTTTACTTGCTTGATTTTTATTTTCAATTCGCTTGCGATTTTATCTATCAATGCTTTATCTCCCGATAGAGAAACTATGACTTTTATGTTGTTTTTGTTCAGCAATTCAATTGTTTGCTGGAAAAGTTTTGATTTAGAGCCGAACTCTACAGCGCTCGTGCAGATAATAACTTCTTTCTTCGCTTCCTGAAGAATTTCCCTTAAATAATTAGAAATGTTTGACTTTCCCTTAATGGCAGCAGATAAATCTTCTCTCTTAGCAGGATTTATTCCGCCAGTATAAAGGCTTTCCAATTGAGTGAACTCTTCTGTTTCCTTAACTCTTAAAAGAGATTCCATTTTTTCTTCGGCATCTTTCCTGACATTGTTCTTTAATTTTTCCAGAATAACTCTTGGCTTTACTCCAAGATATTTAACAGGCTTTCCTAATTTTACTATTGCAAATCCTTTTTTCTCAAGACTTTCAAGGACATCGTAAGTTCTCGATCTCGGAACATTAGAAATGTCTGCAATCTCACCTGCAGATGCAACTCCTTTTCCAAGCAAAGCCAGCCAGACTTTAGTTTCATAAATATTAAGGTCAAAGTAATCCTTAATCTTGTTTATAAGTTCTTGTTTTACGAGCATTTTATTAGTCTCCGTTTATTTTACTGACTAATGAATTTAATTTAGTTTGCACCTCTGGAACATAAATCATGCTGTGAATACTTAAGACGTCATCGTGAATGGAACTATATTGCTGGTCAGTTAATCCTGGCCTACTGAAAAGAACTGTATTTCCTGACCTGTTTATTCGATTACGTTCTCTTTCATAGTCTCCAAATCGACCTATGCCGGAAAAAGATAATACTTTGCTGTTAACGTCTATATACAATATAACATAATTCCTTAAATCTTGATTTTGTTCATTTGCCATTTTATTTTATATCTCCAGTTAATATCTTTGCAAGACCGCTAATTTCATCTGATACTTCAGTAAGAGGCATTCCACTAATTCTTGAGGTTATTTGTTCAGCAATCCTATCTTGGGCTCTAGTTAAACCATAAGTCCTGAACATAATGTTAGATTCGTCGACACCCATTAATTTAGAGTCGTAGCTCTCTTTAGTTCCAATTCCGCTTATAACCTGTATTCTTTCTCTTGCGTCTCTAATTATTATTAAATAAAATTGTCGTTCTGCCATTTTATTGTGTTATCCTGTTTTCCCATGAAAATTCAGGGAATAATTCTCCCTGTATTGGCTGTGATTGGATTTCTCCTAATATTAAAAAGTTCCTTAGCTCAATTCTTTCCCTATCTATTTGCAGTTCTACTAAGTCTTTCAGCTCCCCGATGTTCCTCTCCCTTACAATATTTAAGTATAAATCGTATATAGAACCCAAGGCCTCTAAGGCATAATTTCTATTCTTTTCAGATTTTAATATACTTGGATTTCTACTGAAATATCTTAATATAGCTAAATGCCTATTTCTTGGGTCATTCATATCTAACGTTTTTTCGTTTGTCATTGCAAGAAAGTAGTACAAATTAAGCTTTATAAATGTTTCTATATGTAGTCTCTAAAAGGAGGTAACAAAAAACAAACATTTATAAATAGCCTAAATATAAAAAATCTATGGCGACGATAGGATTCCACACCAACAGAGAAAATCTGGCTGAGGAAACTCGGGGATTTAGAGTGCATAGAAAAGAAAGGTCTTATGGTGTTTATTTAGGCAAGCCAGTCAGACTTAGAACTATTCGGGATGAAAGATACGGCATATTTAGAGGAATAGAAGGAGAAGACATGGTCTTACAACCTTCAGTAGTTATAGAAACAATAATTTTGGGTCCTGGCAGAGAAGAGATTACTGCAAGAATTGAAAACGAGGTCCCTTCAAGCATTCTAGCATATCATGTTCTTGAAATAGATAAGGTTACGGAAGATTTCATGGCTAAATATGTTTCGAGCCTTAATTCAGCCTCAAATAGATTAAAATTAGGATTAATAACTTAAAACAAAAGCAAAGAAATAATAATCGCCAATAAAATTCCTGCAGTTATGAAAGGCATTGCAGGATAGAACTTCTTTTTTTCTGCTGAGACGAATAAATAAGTTAGACCTAGTCCAGCTCCAATAATTACAAGAACTGCCGGCCAGAACCCAAGAGTTTTAAGCATAACTCCTGCAGAAATTATCGGGAAAATTATATCTCCTCCGCCGAGAATCGCCAAGTTAACTTTTATTTTTGACTTTTTCAACTGCGACGGCTTCATTTTCTTTATTTTAGCTCTGAGCTTTCCCGAGACATAAGGCACAAAAAATCCGGCAAAAATCTTCAACTTGTTTATCTGATACTTAGCCATCTTCTGCATCATTCCAGAATGCCAGACAGCCCAAACATCGTAGGCTGAGATTAATATAAGGAGGATTATAACAGTCATTAAATTAAGCAAAGGCACAAAAACAGCTGCAATTACCGGATAAATAAATAATTCTGTAAAGTTATGAACAAGGAAGTTTCTTCTGTAAATCTTTATAAAAGCCAACGGCAAAGCAATTATTAAAACATACAGGGACGTATAAGCAGAAGCCGGCAAAAAAGAGGTTATAGTTATCCCCAATGCAAGCGTGACTACAATGAAAAACCATATTTTCATTATTATTTCTGACTTGAATTTCGTTAATAGAAAAAGCAGTGAAATTGCAATGATAAAAGAGATTATTATCGAGGGAAGAAATGAATTGGTGTAGTCTGATTCGCTTTGAACCTCTGGAGGAGTCATTCCATAAGGGAGATTGTTGCCTGTTGACAGGTAGTGATTTACGACGTAAATTCCTATGAACTGCGTTACTACAAACATCAAAAGAAGGATTATAGTAATCTTAACATTATGCTTCATTTTAAAACCTACGGTTTTTTGCTCGAGCCCACACTCTGCTCGCAACCCCACTCAACCATCTTAGTACCACGCCTCGTGAAGTTGCTCGTTTGGATTATCTCGTGTAAGCTCTCGTCCCTCAAGCGACTTTCCTTAATTGCCTCTGATGAAAGTCTTGCCCCTAAAACCTTTGTTATTTATCTGACAAAGAAAGAGATGTTTTTAAATGTTTAATAATTGTTAGCTACATCTCAATTAAAAATTTGGAGGCTTTAGCCTCTTAATTCTTGAAGAATTTCTTGTCCGTAGTCCGAAGAAATTCTTCTGTTTTATCAATAAT
>JACOYJ010000054.1 GCA_016181885.1 Candidatus Pacearchaeota archaeon
AATCCAGAAATCAATGCTAAAGTTATAAGTGTTATTCAACGAAGAGCTTTTTTGAATTGTAATGTTTCCATTATAGCTGAAATTATATGCCCCCCCAATTTTCCCGTTGCTTATCCAACTTGGGCTCGAGGAAGTTACGCTGACGCTTCCATTATTTCCAAACCCAGAATAATCTTTTGCTGTTGTTGAGGAATTTGTATCAAAAGGCATATTCAAAAGTGTTAATGAAGTTCCGTTCAAAAGCCAATTGTAAATATTCGTTACGTTGTCTCCATTAGCGTCGGCAGTTGATTGATTGTAGCAGGTAAAGTTCTGCGACGATGTCGGCGGGAAGGGCAGGATGCTTGGATTATTATGCGTCGGCGCAGTGTCTGTGTCATTGACAGTCATATTCCATAACTGCGAATCCCAGCCATTGGCATCAGTAAGATTAACTAAGATAGCGTAAGTTCCCTGCTGCGTGTAATTTCCAGTCCAATTAAAAGTGGATAAATTATTGTAAGATGTCTGCTGGCTTCCATTCACATACCATCTAACAGACGCTAAAGAAGCATTCGCATAAGCTATATTAAATGTCTGGTTGCTCGGCTCTGCTATCGAGAATACATCTGTTGTCGGGGTATAAGCAGAAATGTATGGAGTTGAAATAGGCATCCACAAAGTCTGCGAAATATTTATTGTAACATTCGTCATATTAACAGAATATCCTGTCTTTGATGCAGTTGCATTATGCGGAGTTGAGCAATTTATATTAGAAGTGGAACCAGTGCATCCAACACTATAATTAGCATTTCCTGATTGATTGTATTCCATAATCCAGCTAAAAGCAGTCAGCCCATCTGCGCCGGTTAGATTATTATTGACTAAAAGATTTCCATATCTGTCTCTAACGTCAAGGCTGGCGCTGCTAATCGGGGTAAGCGAGCCGTCTGTAACATTTGCCCTGAATTGGTAATAAACCTCCAGAAATCCAGAGCTAACACTCACGTTACTTTTATTAAAAACTGCATCATAAAGCTCCAGATTGCTTGATGAGGAAACTGTTATGGTGCTAACACTGCAGTTGGTAATTGTGGAGTTAATTAACTTAACATTGTCTGCGCTAGAAACCGAGAATCCTGTTTCACAATTAGTAACAGTTAAATTGCTAACATTTAGATTATCTGCTGAAGATGAAAGTAAAACTCCAATAGCGCCGCTGCCAGACAGATTTATTATAGTATTGTTGTCCACAGTAATATTTACATTATTCGAGAGGAGTATTCCGTTATCACCCAGCCTGGCTTTTGAATCATCAATAATATTGTTCTTTATTGATGCATTTTTAACTCTTAATGAGATATAATCCGCAGAAGCATTATAAAACCTATTGTTTGTTATCTCAACAAAAGCCGGCAAAAGATCGTTAATCCTTAGTGCGTCACCAGCGCTATCTGAAAAGACATTCCTATCCAAGATTATTTTTCCAGAAATAAAGGAAGAAGCAGTTCCTCCGATTATAACTGCCGAACTAGCACTAGAATTAAACTGATTATTGTATATTGTAGCGGAATCGGAGCAGCATTCAGATGTGCCTAAAGAGACAAGAGTACTTCCTCCTTCAGATATTCTGGAATCATTAATGGATAAGTTGACAAAATGCTCTAATCTTATTGGAAATAAATTAAAATTAGATAAATTACTGCTTAAAATGCTGAATTTGGTGATATTATAACTTCCAATTGGTGAGATAAACCCGTGGCCTAAATTCAAATAACCTCCCTGGCATCCTTCAGCCTCTGCATTAGCATCACCATAATATTGGCCCTTAATATCTTTTATTATTGTCTTATTTATCATGTCATTATACGAATTGTTCAAATAAACCGCGTAAAGATATGCATCGGCAGAGGTATAACAAGTTAATGGGCTTGTGCTATTAGTCCAAAAGTAGCTAAGATTATTGTCGCTTAAAGTTGAATTATAAGTATTTTCTAAAGAAATCCCATACGCGCTGACGTGTGAACTAGTATTTGTCCAGCTTATATTGTACAAGGTTGAATTTTGAATTATCGAATTGTTTGTCATATAAAACCTAACTGCTTTAGCATATCTTTCCAATTTGCAGTTTTTTATTGTTACATTATTTCTATTTATTGCATCAATTCCTAATATTCCATAGCTGTTATTTCCATTGATAGTATAGCTTGCGCAGTCAAGTGCAACATTATTTGCAGTAATGTTATAATGCTCGCATTGACTTGAAGCCAGCGTCGTGCTCGCAGAAACCTGCGTTATGTCGCATATATCTAAAGTGACTGTTCTGTTTGCGCTTGCAGAAGACGACTGCGGAGAATTGTCAAAAACAAGGCAGTTCCACGCATAAGTTCCGTCGCCTAAAGTTGTGAAATTAAATGTAGCATTATCAGAGATTCCGCTTGCGCTGACAGTCTGATTCAAATGCCATGTCCCTGTGCTGTTAATATATAAGCTTATATTTACAAGCCCGTTGTTGTCTGAAGCGTTGCATAAAAATGAAACAGTTGTATTTCCAACAATGCTTGCGCCATCGCTCGGAGAGGTTAAAGTAACAATTGGAGCAGGATCAGCAATAACAGTCCAGTTAATTTTCAATATTCCATCATTATACTGGTCGTTTGGAGTCACCTGGCAAGTCCAATTTTGTCCTGACAAAGTCTCCTGCGAAACAATTGTAGAGTTAAGCAGATTATTATTTGCCTCCTGCCACAGCTTGCTTATCTGCTGTTGTGTCAAAGTCCTGTTGTAAATTTTGAAATCCCCCATTATTCCGCTCATTGAGTTGGTTGATCCTGTAAAACTCCCAACCAAATGCCTTCCAGAATTAGGGTCGGTTGGAACTGTGCTGCTGGTTCCTATAAGACTGTCATTAATATAAAGCGTGCAATTAGTTGCATTGCAGGGCATTGACAACATAAATAACTGCCCTTCTGGAGGATACTGGGTTGTTGTTATACTCTCTACATTATTTATTTCAATAATTACTTGTCCAGTAGTAGCATAATAGCTCTCGATTCCCTTAGCGGCAGCGCCTATCCTGAAAAAGCCATTAGTCAATGCATCTGCGCCGGTATTTCTTCTTCCCAAAAAGACAGTGGTAAAATTGGCGCCTATGTTAATGGAAGAGTTAGACACGCTTGCAAATTGGAAATTTGATGTGACATTATAACCCCCATCCATATTAGCATCTTTAACCCACACCGGTGTTCCATTAAAAAACGCAGAAGCACTGCCCCCAGAATAATCTGTTAAAGAGCTGTTTGCAGTGCTCATGTTTGTATCAAACGGCATATTAACCGAAGTTATGCTTGAGCCATTTACAAGCCAATTGTAAATATTCGTTACATTATCCTTATTAGCATCGACAGTTGTCCTGTTGTCGCATGTTAAATCATCTGTATCCACCGCTGAAACAGGAATAACGCTTGGATTATCGTGCGTGGGAGATGTATTATTTGTAAGATAATTGAAAGTATCTGTAGAATTCCATTGATTTGCAGAATCGTTGGAGAAAACCTTCCATTGAATTGTGACATTATTTGTTGAATTAACAACTTTAGTTACATTGCTCCAGTTAGTTATTCCAATCATCGAGACGAAACTATCGTTAACAAATGCAACTGAACCATTAGTAAAGCTGAAAATATATCCAGACAAAGCTGTATCATCTGTCCAATAAACCCTGTGCTCAACCGGAGTGCCTCTTCCCGTCGAGTTTGTTGAGTTTGAAGACCATTGGGGCGGAGTATCTGTAGCAGCGGGCGTATAAGTAATATTCAAGTAAGGCCTTAGACTAGTGTCGGTAGTGTATTCTCTTGAGGCAAATGTTGGAGGGCTATCCTCTATGGGTGTTGGACCAAACAGCAAATTAGTATTATTAGTAACAGTCCCTCCTGTTGCAGGCATATTATCTGGGTCTTCAAACCTAATTGTTGTATAATTATTATTGCTGTTATAATCATAAATAATAGAGTTAGTTACATTCAAACACCACCAAGCACTTGATGCAATTGAACTCCAGTTATAAGCTGTAGTGCTATTTGTTCTGGGATGAAGATCATTATTTGTATATTGAGCACCAGTTATAGTTGTATCTGCCCATGTTCTATTATCAATTCTTGTTTGATTAACATCTGCATCTGTATTTTGCACAGTGCCTCCAACTTCCCTCAAACATATTGTGGCATCGTTGATTGTAGAACCAGAAGGAATAGCTGACAGATTCCAAGTCATTTGAAATGAATTCCTTAAAGTTCGGGTATAATAAACATCTGCTGTTGCGTTTCCTGAATCAAGCCTGACAGTAGTTTGAGGATCAATAATATGGTCAAACTCAACACTTCCATCTAAAACTTTTAAGTCAAAAGTGTCCTGCTCCCCAACAAGCCCAGTTAAATACACCTTATTATACTCATCACTAACTAAATTTTCAAATTCAGCAATAATCTCATTTTCATTAATTTCATAAATCTCTATTCTTGGGGTTCCATTAACAATTCTTGGATAAACACTAATATCTCTGCTAGAATCAAGCTTATGTTCAAAAGTGGCCCTAACATAATGGCCATTTTGAATAGTTTCACTCCAAACATCATCTAAAGATTTAACTTGCTCGTAAACATCAGAAATAAAAGTTCTGTTTTCATCTAAATGCTCTGCCTTAGTTATAACAATAATATTGAATGTCTGATTGCTTAAGCTGGGAACTATCCACTCAATATAATCATATATTCCGTTTGAATTTGAATCATTTATCAGCGTAGGAGTTACATAAATATTTTGTTCTTCCCAGTAAATTTTTATTTTATTTGGGTCTTTAATATCAAGGCTCTCATTTAATTCTGTAAAAACCAAAACGTTCTCGTAATGAATTTCGCTCGGCCCAATTATCTTAACTTTCTTCCCGCCTTTAATCTCCTGCTCTTCTGAATAAGGAGCATCAGTATAGTATTCTACAAGAATTTCAGAATTATCTTCAACAGGCTCATTTATTTCTACCCTAACATCCTCGCTAGTTTCTGAAACATCAACAACCTTTCCAGTAATTCCTCTTCCAAAAATTCCCAGAATAAAACTAAACGCCTTTGACAAAAATCCATTTTCTTCATTTTCCTCAGTTACACTACCTGTAATGCCTGGAGAATTTTCATCGATAACCTTTTCATTTTTGACACTAACCTCCAATTTTTCTTCTTTTTCGTCTTTTATTTTTTTAACAGAAACATTGCCTGCCAAAACAGGCAAGTCAATGACTAAATCGCTGGTTGAATCTGCGCCATCAAGATCTATTTTAACTTTTTTCTCCCATTTTACCAGTTTGTTTAAAACAGCGCCGTACTGGATAGTATTTTCAATTGTTGTTATGTTAGCAGTCTGATTTATTATTGTAATATTTGTAATATTTTGCTCAACAATAGTAAAGTTCTGCAATGTTTCATTAATTATATTAACTATAATTGTCTCATTAGATGTTTGATTTGATACTGCAGTTTCCGGGGATTCAAGAACTTCTTCAGGTATTTGACTTCCAGTTGTTTCATTTTCAGCAGTTTCGTTAGAGGCAGTTTCATTAATGCCCGGTTCCACAGAAGTTTCATTTGAAGGCTCTTCTGCAATTGTCTCGTTTGCTGATTCATTTATCTCTTCTTCCACGGATTCATTTAATGAAGAAACTCCCCCTGTTGGCTGTTCTATTGGAGTTTCTTCTGGTGGAGCCTCATCTGGAACAGATTCGGTAGTTTCTTCAACGGGTGTTTCTGGGATTGTTTCTGTCGAAGAAGTTTCACTAGAAGCGTCTGGAGACGGTTCTGGCTCTCCTTCAGAAGTAAATCCTGTAACAAAACTCTTGACATTATCAAATATTCTCTCAAAACCAGAAGCTTTTTCACCACTCGAAAGATTTTCTTGCTGAGAATAATAAGAATTCAAATAAAAAACTCCCAAGATAATAACTAAAATAGCTGCGGATAAAACGAAAAGCAGTGGATGATTTTTAAAAACGCTTTTTTTTTGATGATTATCAGTTACAGCACCAACTTTTTTTGGGTCTTCAATATATTTTGAGTGTGTATTTCCATCATTGTCCCTATAGGTATGATAATAATACGGTCCAAACCTCTTTCCATTTCTATAGATATATCTCTTGTAAACCACTCTCTTTTTACACCCCTATTTCTTCGTGAGATTAATGTGCTGTAACTATTTAAATATTCTGGTAAAACCATGACAATATTTTGAAGAAAATGTAATGTTTAATGCCCCAACTGAGCGTTGATTTTAATTAATCTTAAAAACAAATATAGTCACCTATTCTATTTCCACAAAGAGCTAAACAAATAAATCTAAAAAGTTTGTTTTAAGCAACAATCTATTTTTGATGTTTTTTTGTGCATGAAATCTGTCTTGGGCACTTTCTCCTCTTAACCAAAAATTTTCTCCACCCATAATTTGTTGAACCCTAACTCTCCTTGGGTTAAGAAAATAATCTCCATCCAAAAATCTATCTCTGAGAAAAGGATATACTGATTTTTCTAAATAAATTGGAGAAAAAAAAACGTTCGTATCAGGAAATTTATCCAAAACGGGAGATATCCTGTCCAGAAAATGAGCAAGTATTAAATCATGTGGGCGCACTCCCAAATCAGATTTTATTCTCCCATAAGCCTCAAAATCTACATAAGAAGGGGTCTGTATATACCCGATTATTATTTCCCTCGGATACACCCCATAACGCAAGACTACAGAAGGAATGTCTCTATGATGTTCCAGATTTTCTGAAATTAATAATGCATCATCAGAACCCATCTCAATCTGATTAGGAATGCTTCTTCCAAAAATAACTAAATCACTATCTTGTTTATTACGAACACTATAATTTCCTAAATTAGTAAAGTGACCCATTGTTTGAGCAACTGCCTCCTCTAAACAAGTGTCATCAACTTCTACACTTTTTTCTTCAAGTTTAAACTTTTTTCTATAGTCTATTGGTTTCATTTTCTATATTTTAGCCAAGCATTATCCTTCCCAAGAATTTGCCTAACCCTTTCTTTTTTTGGATTTAAATTATATCTTCTATCAAAAAACCTATCCCTTAATCTAGGACAAATACTATTGAGAGTGTACTGAGAAGAAACCCGAACATCCACTTCTGGCCTAGCATCCAATACGGATGAAATCCTAGATAAAAAATGTGCTAGAAGAAATTCATGAGGATTAGCTCCCAATTTAGATTGTAAAGAATCGTATACATCCCTTTTCATCCTATTTGTTGATTGAATATACTCAATGGTAACATTAGGATTATCTCCTCCACCATAAGAGGAATATGCTAAAGAAATAAACGGATTTCTACTCGTTTTCAAAATTGTTTTCATGGGCCATATTAGAGGAAATATTTTCAATAATCTGGAATTTGAAAAAGGGGCTAAAACAAAAGAATCATAATTATTTTCTGTGTAGTTATCACTGCTAAAACGAATTATATACAACCCATCATTTTTTCCGACCTCCAAATCTGTGACACATGTTCTTGGACTCACGGCAGAATTAACCATTTCTCCTAAGTTGCTTCCATCCACATTTAAATCTTTGACCGCTCTTCTTCTTGCTTCACCAAGATGATACTCTCCAATAAAGTCTGTTCTTTCCATTAATTTATCAAAAAAACTCTATTTTTAAATGTAACTACTCAATAATAACTTTCTAAACGAGACACTTTCTTCTTACGTCCTTTTTGGGCATTGTTATGAAAAATAATAAATATTGTCATACTTTTCTAAGAACTATTTAAAGATATTGTTGTAGGATATTGGATACTAATCGTCGTTTCCTTTATTAGCCAAATATCTTGCCAATCCCAATAACTTATTTCTTCCTAACTTTAAATTTATTTCTGCAACTTCTGCCGGTGTTTTTCCTTCCAATTCTTGATGTGGATTTACGAAATTATTAATTACACGTCTTAGATTCATGAAATCTTTTGCTCCATCAAAACTGCTAAATCCCTTTCTCATTCCATTCATTCTATCTTTTGTTTTTCCGTTATATCTTTCAATTGGATTATTGTTGTGTTCTAAGTTATATTTTTTGCAGGCAATTGGAACTCCAAAAGCTAATTTGCAGGTTCTATAAAATAATCTATTGAAAGCAGATTTATAATTTGCAAATTTGTCACAAACAAATTTAATTAATTCCCTACCCCCAACTTTTTTATGTTTTTCTTTTTCATAAATTTCCCAAATTTGTTTATAGCAATTATCTTTAATTTGTTTTAGAAATTCATAGCATTTTTGTTTTGTTCTTTTCTCGACGAATAAATGAGCTAAAACAAATTTGGTTTTGCTGTCAATCGCATTCAAATCATAATTATCTTTTCCGTTTACTTTTATATATTTTTCATCATAATGGATATTCCCATTTATTTTTGGCTTAACAATTTTAGTTATCCTATTTTAAAAAAACAGAATACTTCTTTCCCCACTCGCTTATAGTTCTCCTTGTAACTTTTATTCCATCGTGTTGCCAAAGATGATTTTGCACTTGAAATAAAGATAATCCATCATTATGCATATGAATTGCTCTTGAGATAATTTTTTTGCTATGTCGCATTCTCTCAAATCCATCATGCTCCATAAAAGTTAGATTACATTTCATGCACTGATAAAGCTGTTTTGAGCCAGATTTATTATATCTCTTGCCTCTTTTTATGATATTTTTGCTTTTGCATTTAGGACATGCCATCTTACACCTCCCTTCAATAAGGAAGGAGATGTTTTACTATATAAACTTAACTCACGTTAAGTATACAATATCTTGTTGTAGTGCATTGTTGCGTTGACGGGTGCTGGATTGAATAAAAAATTAGTTTTTGCTCAATTTAATCAAACTTAACCACTTATTCGTGCTTAAAGTCAATTCTGGTATGGCTTCTTCTTGCGGAGTTTTATTGTCTATTCCTTGATGTTTTCTAACAAAATTATAGTAAATTTCATATCCTCTCATAATGGCTCTTGCACTTTCTAAAGAACCATGAAAGCCACGCATTATTTTTGTTCTGTCTCTAATTGAGTTATGCAACCTTTCTATCTTATGATTAAAACCTCTTTCAGAAGCTATAACAACATTATGGATTATTGGGCTTTTGTGGTTCCAATGTGTTTTTAGTCCAAAACTTTTCTTTAGAACTTTTTGATAACCTTTTAAGCCATCTGTTGTAACTACCTTAATCTGCTCGCTTGTTGCTAATTTACCTTTCTTTAGAACTCTCGTTAAGTTTTCTATTGTTCTGCTTTTCATGTAATCGGAAGCAACCATAAAGCGAGTTTCTGTATCCATGACATCAACAAACCAATTCTGTTCTCCTAATCTATGATATTCCATTTCATCAGACATTAACTCTTGTCCAGATTGAATTTGTAAGTTGTTTGTTAATGTGCTTATCATGTTCGCATACTTGACAATCCATCTGTAAATAGTAGAATAGTGAGAATTTTTAGGAGCAAACATCTGTAAATGTTCTTGTATTTTCCTTAACGACATTCCAGCATAATACATATTCATGCAAGCGGTTACTTTATTCTCATGGTTTTTCATTTTCCAAAAACCATCGTCTATTGAAAATCTATGAGAACAATCCTTGCACTTATACCTTTGAACTTTATTTCTATTTTTAGTTTCTCTAACTCCGTCTTTTTTAATGTTCTTTCCGTTGCATTTCTCACAAATTATTTCTTGTTTCATGTTGTATACTTATTATGTATATTATTCTTAAGGTATATAAGTATATAAACATTTCTATTCTGTAGTATATAACAAAAGATTTATATACTTTAAAGGTATATAATCGGTATGGGAATTGTTAATATAACAAGAAAGGGATTTAAATGTGAGAGATGTGAACATGAGTGGATACCTAATGACATAAAACAAGAACCGACAGTATGCCCTAAATGTAAATCACCTTACTGGAATAAACCCCGTAAAAATAATAAAGGTAAATAATATGGAATTTGAGAATCAAATAATAAATGGAGATGTATTGGAAGTAATGAGAAAAATACCTTCTGATAGTATTCATTTAGCCATAACTTCTCCACCCTACAATGTCGGTAAAAATTATGATAATCATAATGATAAAATGGATTATCAGGAATATCTAAATTGGTTAAATGAAGTTTGGAAAGAAACTCAAAGGGTTTTAGTTCCCGGTGGTAGATTTGCTTTAAATATTGCTCCAACAGGAATAAAAGATTTTGTTCCAATACATCACGATTTTACAAACCAATTAAGAAAATTAGGGATGAAATTTAGAACAGAGATTATTTGGTATAAACAAACAATGTTAAAAAGAACAGCTTGGGGAAGTTGGAAAAGTCCAGCAAATCCCCACGTGGTTCCATCTTGGGAATATGTTCTAATCTTTTCTAAAGATGGGGATAAATTATTTGGCAATTCTAAAGATGCTGATATTACTGCTGAAGAATTTAAAGAATTTTCAGATGGATTTTGGCAAATCCAACCAGAAAGACAAAGAAATGGGCATCCTGCACCATTTCCAGAAGACTTAATTTATAGACTAATAAAATTTTATTCATATAAAGGAAACGTTATTTTAGATATGTTCGGTGGAACTGGCACAGTTGCAGTAGTTTCACACAAAAATGATAGAAAGTTTATTCATATAGATATATCTAAAGAATATTGCAAAACTGCTGAAAATAGGTTAGACAACACAAAAAAACAAAAGATGCAACAGAAATTAATTTCTAAATAAAAATGGATGACGAAATAAAACAAAGAGTTTTCCAACAAGTTATGGATATTTTTGTGACTCCAGAAATAGAACGAAGAAGAAAAGAAGGAAAAATCAAAGATGGGACTATTATCTCTAAAATGCAGATAATTTTTTCCTTAGATAAAGGTAAAAATGTAGTAAGATTAAACGAAGAAATTAAGGCGATCGCTACAGGCAGAGCAAATAAATCGATAAATAAAGGACAAATCGTTTACGAAGATGATATTGATAATATTGAAAAAATTGAATTAACAGATAATGACATTAATTGTGGGCATATAACTTTGTTATTATTCAAAAATAACTGGATAATTTCTTTTGATTTTAGATATAATAAAGAAAGAATAAAAGAGCATATTGAGGCATCTAAAAAGTTTTATGAAAGTGCTTTAGATAATTTAAACAAAAACAGATTAAGACCATTTTATGAAAATGCGTTTGCTTCTTCAGAGCTATCAGCAAAAAGTGTTTTATTGGCTTTACCGGATAAGAAAATTTTAGAGGGTAAAAATCATAAAGATAGACTTGAGAAATTTAAGAATTGGGCAGAATTAGGCAATGTGAAAATGGAATTCGGCACTACTTTATCCAATTTAAGTAATTTAAGAGATTCTGCAAGATATCTTTCTTCAAATGATTTCAAAAAAGAGGACCCAAACAAAATAAAAGTTATATTAAAGGAAATGATTGATTTTGCAGAGAAGAATATTGAATAAAGTTTAACTCAATCCATATTTCTTTAATGTTTCTAGTATTTCCTTAAACATTTTCTCAGTTTTTTCGTCTTTAAACTTCTTGGCTCTTTCAATCATTCTTTTAGAATATTTTCCTAGAAAATCAACCGTGCCGTATCTTTTTTTCATTAAATTGTGTTCGCTACATAGAGTTTGTCCATTCTCTAATGTTGATTTTCCTCCCTTTGCTTGCGGGATTATATGGTCTGCATGAATTTCATAACCATTATGTTTACCATTTCCACAAATCACACACCTATAATTATCCCTTTTGAATATTTGTTCCTTTACTTCAGAAGAAAAAGGAGCTAGAACATTGTGCCCTTTATAACCGGGAATCCTCTTATAAACCCCTTTTCTAACTTGGATTAACCATCCTTCTTGATACAACTTCCTAATTGCTCTCCAAGGGTCTCTGGCTTTGGGAATATGCTCAAAAACATAGTCTACAACTTTACCATGTTCTATCTCCTCATTTGGATGATTCTCAAAGAATTCTTTAATATAGTGAGTAACTGTATTATTGTTTTCTGCCATTTAGAAACTAAGGAGTTTCCCACTTAAAAGCCTTTTGAAAACACCCGTAGATGCAACAATGCATTGTTGTAGAAAGATTTATAAAGAAAAACGAGACTAAATATGAATGGGATTATTAAAGAAAATATTTGGAACTGGAGCATTAGTATTAACTTTGTCTGGGTGTAGTGACATCGATAGTCAGTTGGGAATAGATGTGGATAAAGATGGGAAAAAAGATCTCGTGGAGTGCTGGTATGATAACGCTGTATTTTTGGGAAGTTGGGATTTATATTTGGCAAAGGGCAATGGAGATGGAACATTTCAAGAATCAGAAAAAATTATACATTTAGAAAACGAACCAACAAAACTGCACGTCGAAGATTTAGATGGAGATAATGTTCCAGACATCTCTTACGTAGTATTTGGTCAGGGAAAAAATTGGGGGAGTTGGTATATGTACTTAGCAAAAGGTAATGGAGATGGAACCTTTCAAGAACCCATTCAGATTAGACGTTATAAAACCAAACCTAATTAATATTCAATGCTTTTAAGACTTCTTTTTTTGCCTGCTCATAGCTTGGAAGAATAGTAACCAAATTTTTCAAGTCCCTTTCATACTCATCTTTTCCTAGAAGTTTTAAATTAGAAAGTCTGGTTTTTTCCTCTTTTAATTTTTCAGCGAGAAGTTTTTTATCAACCTTCACTCCTTTATTTAAAAGAACCCATACATCATATAAATCCCTTGATTCCCCCCTATTTATCAAAGCCCTTATCTTTTCTGTTAAAATCTCTTCTTCGTCCAAGACAATTAAGCTGAAAAGAGGAACATCTGAAAATAATTTCTGCACAACCATAACCTTTTTTTTCTTTATCTTTGTCTTGTTGAAATCCACTTTTAGGGTATTTGTCGAAGCTTGTTTTCCCATGAATAATGGACCTTCAAATCTTACTTCTATTCTCAAATTTCCTTCAAATTCTTTTTCAGAATATATATTATACTTTATATTCAACAAATCAAAATCTTTCAAACATTTTTTAATAATTTCTTTCATTTTTAATTCATTTAAATTAGTGCTAAAATCCAGGTCTTCTGATGCCCTTTCCAATCCATAACAAATTCTTAAACAAGTGCCTCCTTTAAAAATAAAACTATTCGCATATTTAGAGATCGCATTAAGAAAAATATACTGCAAATACTCTTTTTCTTCATAATAGAGGCTAGTTTTTCTTTTTTCTTTTATCTCACTCAATTCTTCTACTGATATCATTTTAGATATTTACGTCCAAAAGCCATTTTTTGTTTAAATTATTTCTTTTTTTTAGGTTTGGATCAAAAAGTTCATATCCACTTCCAATTTTCTTATTTATATGCTCTAAATTTTTTTTCTCTTCAAGACTTTCAAGAATGTAACCCAATCTCCTAAAAACTGATTTGCTTTGCATTTTCTCTCCATAATCCAAGAGTTTTTTTATGTCTATCTCGCTTAATGAGTTTCTTACGCATTTAATTATCTCTTTCATACCGCCAGAATACTTTGGCAGCAGAAGTGAGTCAACAATTGCCTTTTCTTTTTCTGCAATAATTATGCCCCCTAATCCATGGTATCCAAAAAATCTTTTTTTTGAGAGTGTTATATACTTAAAGTTATTGAGCTCTTTGGAATATTTTGTCGTAACAAGAAAGATTTTCTTAGGTAGATTTTCAGTGAGCCCATAATAATTTAGGGCAGACCAAAAAGATATGTAAGATGGAAAATGAACAGATGTCGCTAATACAAACTCACTAACATCATTAAAAGAAAATAACCCTCTTTTTAAAGTTCTTATTGCGTTTTTTTTCTTCAATGATTTTATCAAGTTATATGCCTTTGTTTTTTTTACCTTCATTAACAAACACAAATCTTTAATTTTAAATACCATGATCTTATTATTTCTCAACGTCTCATAAGCCGTATTTTCAAGCTTAGCCAATTGCATTTTTCTTATACTTTAGTAATTTTATTACTAATTTTAAAGATATTTACTATAAAAACCTTTCGTTTTTTATGGTGTGTAAATTCAGACAGAAAGTTTTACCTCGTCACAATCTCCAAAGCATCCCCATCTCTCTTTATTTAAAAGGCACTTCTCAGTTATTTTTTGAAAGCGAAGGGTTTAAATATACGCACTAATTATAGTATTTATACTAAATTTAGCATTAAAACAAAATGGTAACCTTCACTATTTCAATACCTGAAGAATTAAAGAAAAAGTTAGATGAACATCCAGAAATAAACTGGGCAGAATATTTGAAAAAACGTTTTGAGTTAAGAGCTAAAGAACTAATTAAATTTGAAGAATTAAGAAACTCTGGGAAAATTTAAAATGGCAAGTTTAACATTATCTTTATCTGACGAATTTAAGAACCAGCTAAAGAATTTTAGATGGGTAAATTGGAGTGAAATTGCAAAAGAAGAAACTATGAAAAAATTGATATTTGAAAACTATATTAAAACTGGAAGTATAAGTGATGGGGAATGGGAATTTTGCGAGAAAATTGACTGGCATCCTGTTGATGAATTGCCTTTAAAAGAAGAGTTTAAGAAAAAGTTAAATGAAATTAAAAAAGGGAAATTTAAGAAATATAATTCTGTAGAAGAGCTTTTTGCAAAGATAAAATGAGTTATTCTATGCTTGTTTCTGATGTTTGTGAAAATAACATAGAAAAACTATGTAAGAAGAATCCTGTTTTAAGAGAGGCTTTAGAGAAAAAGATGAAGGAGATATTACAAAATCCTCAGCATTATAAGCCGTTAAAATACGACCTGGCGGGAGAAAGACGGGTCCACATTATGAAAAGTTTTGTTCTCAAATTTGAAGTTCATGAAGATAGAAAAATAGTAAAGTTTTTCTTTTTTGGCCATCATGACGAGGCTTATAGAAAATGAGTTTCGTAAAAAGAACTTTTCGCTAGTTCATCCAAATAATTGTTTAAAACAATCTAAGACTTTTGTGAATAAAAAACTTTTCTCAATTGAACACAACAGCTGTTAAAAATCATCTCGTCACAATCTCCAAAGCATCACGATTCTTCAAAACATATTCCTTTCCTAAAGCCATTTTTGATTTTGCGTCAATTGCCTTAATGAAGTTATTCCCAAAATCAGTATGCAAAAAGAAGGCAAAATCCAAAGCAGTTGAGCCTGGAGGAAGCAAAAAGCAATCTGGAAGTATTCTTCCCTTTGAATCCATAAGCCTATTCGCGCTAGCTGGGAAAATCGCCAAATAACCAAGAAGCTCAAAAACTGCTTTGTTGAGTATTTCTTGAACTCCTGTCCCGCCATAGACGCTTAAAACATCACCCCTTATAGTTTCGAGTGCTCGTTTTTGCCTGTCATTCAGCCCCTTAATAATCTTAAAATCATTTTCTCCTGGAATGTATTCTATTAATCCGTGCTTCGCAGCTTCTCTTAAAGCTAGCTCAGAATCAGAAGAACAAGGCATTATCATTTTATCCGGAAAAGCCTCTTTCAATTTCTTTAAATTTTCAGAGCCTTTTTCAGTGTCAACTTTATTAGCTGCAATAATCATAGGCTTGCTTTCTTTTCTAAGCAAAGAGGCAAACTCCAGAATCTGCTTCGGCGTCCATCTGCTCAAGTGTTCGTCTATTCCAAGTTTTCTAAAAACAGCTTTTGCATGCTCTTCTTTAACTCCCAAGCCAGAAAACTGATTTGCAATTGCTCTAGGATAATTGATATCTTTCCCGGAATCTAATTGCTTTGAAAAAGTCTTCCAAACTTTTGAAAGAATATTAAAATACCATTTATTTAATTCATCCTCCAGAAACCTAACATCATTGCAGATATCATAACTCTTTCCTTCAAGCAACTTTCCTTCAGCATCTGTTTCTCCACTTAAATCAACTATCTGGATAAATGCATCTGCTTGTCTTAAATCATCTAAGAATCGATTTCCCAAGCCTTTTCCTTCACTTGCTCCAGGAACTAAGCCAGCAACGTCCATTAAGTCAATAGGAACAAATCTAATGCCTTTAATGCAAAACCCGTGATTCGGCATGCATTTTGTATTCATTTCCCTCTCAATGCAATCAACTTTAACATAACCAACTCCATGATTTGGCTTTATTGTTGTAAACGGATAGCTAGCAATTTCAACCTCTGCAAGCGTTGCTGCTTTAAAGAACGTTGATTTTCCTACCGAGGGCTTGCCTATGAGGCCAATTAGCATTTTAGGATATTTTTTTAGGATATTTATTTTCTCTTAAAAAGAATTTATTTACAGTTTTTTTACTAATTAATCTAATTTTATCTGCTTTTCTTAATAAATCACCAGAAGCACAACCTTCAAAATAGCAAACTTCAATCTCTTTTTGTCTCTTCTTAACCCTATTTAAAAGGTCGGAAAAGTCTCCATCTCCAGAAATAAGAATAACTTTATCAAACTTATCATTATAACAATCCTCTATCATATCCAATGCTAAAGAGATGTCATCACCCTTAATTGTGTGATATTCCTCTCCCAAAAGAGTCAATCGTGATTTTCTCGTGCACAAAGTAATCTTACACTTTGGAATTTTACGTAACATATTAAAGAAATCACTTTGTTTTTTCCAAATTTTTTCATTGATCCTCTTTTTGACTAATGCATTATAATAGTTAATTCTAATCAACTTTTCTTTTCCAGCCAAATAATTGGCATAATTTTCAAAATCAAACTTAGTATCTGTAAATTTTTTATTTATAGAAGTCAAGCCACCATAAAAATTAGCACCATCAACATAAACAAAAGTTCTCTTATCCATAACAAAATTCCCAGTGTTCAACACAACTGGGATACAGTGCGGGATTCTGCAAGCAGATTAAGGCGCTCCCTGAAGCCTTAATATTATAGGCTATGACAACTTTATAAAACTTCCGCATTTCGGCAAAAATCAACATCTTATGTGAAATAATTTAAAAAAAAGACTCATCCGGCGACCCATTCCGATCACCGGGGATCATACTAACTATAGTACCAACTCCAGCTTTATATATTTTTCTTCCATGTTAAGTCAAGTCCATAACTTAACATCTATGGTTTAACCCTCTCAACAATTTTCAAATAATAAATAGAATTAGCTGCTCATTTCATTCGAAGATTTGCGATAATTGTTAATAATAAAATACACGACGATAGGAGTGAGTAATTTTTTAGGTGATTGAGTACTTTTCGCACCAAAAAGGCTTAAATAATTGCTAAACTACGACGATAGTGATGATAAGGGGGTTTGCACGCAAGTATTTTGAA